>JAQVTF010000072.1 GCA_028700185.1 Desulfobacteraceae bacterium
CACCTGTTTCACCGTGTCGATGCCCAGGTCCGCCTCCAGGTCCAGGGCGGCATCCAGCATGTCCACGGTATAACCGGTCTGCTCGGCGATAATCTGCTGCACCGCCGCCACCACGTTGATGTTCGACGCCGGCCCATTGCCCGTCTGCTGCGGCGCGACGGGTGCCACCTCCACCGGGATGGCCTTTTGCACTTTCACCGGCGCCGTTTCAGTGGCCGGCGGCGAGGCCGGAAGGACCGGCGGCGCCGCTTCCACCACCAGGGTGTGATTGGAGACCATGGGCACCGGGTCTTCCAAGCCGGTGACCCGCCTCAGCCATTGCTGATAGACCGGGTTGCCGGCGGCGGTTTTCTCCTCGATGCGCCGCAGCATCAAAAAGGCGAAATGAGAGCCGAACCCGGCGGAAAGATGCAATCCGTACTCAAAATCCCCGGCCTGTCCGCTGGAAAACTTCAGGTCGGCGAAGGCCTCGGGCACCCGGCTCAGGTTGGCGATGGGCGGCACCCGTCGCTGCTGCAGCGCCTTGACCAGAACAGCATCCTCGATGGCCGCCCCCAGGGTGTGGCCGGTAAAGCCCTTGGTGTTGGTGATGACGATCTGGGGGTAATGATTCGGAAAGGTGCGCCGCAGGGCCTCGACCTCGGCCTCGGCGCTGCCGCCCCGGGCCGGCGTGAAGGTCTCGTGACTCATGAACACCATCCGGGGGGCGTAATCGGCCGCACGCAGGCCGTGACGCCGCTCCACGTCGGCCACGAAGCGCTGCATCTCACCGGCCACGTGGTCCACATCGATGCGGGTGCCGTGGTAGGCGCTGTTGCCGATGCGACTGCCCATGATCTCGGCCTGGCCGGCCAGCCCCCGGGCGGCCACCGTGTCGGCCCGCTCCACCACCAGCCCCACGGCGCCGCTGCCCAGGATGGTCCCGTTTCTCTCCGCATCGAAGGGCTTGGCCGCCTCTTCCACCACGTTCTTGACCGTGGCCGCCCCCATGGCCAGAAACCCCGAGGCGATCCAGGGGCTTTGCACCGGACTGGTGGCGGCCTCACCGCCGATGATGATCACCCGTTCGCATCGGCCGGTGCGGATCCAGTCCTCGGCCACGCCGATGGCCTGGGTGGTTGAGGCGCAGGCCCCGCTCATCTGCATGTTGGGCCCCTTGGCCCGGATGAGCTGGGCGAAGTGGGCCGAGCCCAGCGGCACCACATCGAAGAGCAGGTTGCGGTTGAATTTGTAGTTGCCGTAACGTTTGCGGCGCTCCTTGATCTTGAAGAACCAGTCGGTGATCTGCGCCTTGATCTCCTCGTCGCGCACGCTCTCCATGAGGTGGTAGTAGATCTTCTCCAGGTCCTTGTACGGTTTGACGTAGAACTTGTTGTAATAGTAGTTGTTCATCTGCTCGATGAGGGTCTCGAAACCGGGGAACAAACTGGTGAGGATCACCCCGGTGGTGGCCTGCATGTCGGAGGGCAACCCGTAGCCGTCGGGTATCCGACCCCCCGCGGAGGTGTCCCGGAACTGTTGCACCAGGGGAATGTGGGCATCGTGGAGGGCCTCGATGCCGGCGGCGATGGACAATCCGATGGTGACATCGTAGTCGGCTTCGATACCGTACTCGCTCTTCAGGTTGAAATATCCGAGCTTGCCGGCAAGCTGGATCACCTCCTCGATACGGGTGATGTTCACCAGGCGCGCAGAGCCGTCGGCTTCCTTGAAGACCCGGGTGATGTTCATGTCCAGAATCCGCTCTTTTTCATCCCGGGTCAGCGGCTCGATGAAATTGCGGCCGGCCAGCAGCTTGTCGAAGTTGTTGTCGTTGAAAACCTTGTTCCCCGTGCCGGGAAGTCCCACCGAGGCACCGGCGATGACGATGGGCTGGCCGTAGAACCCGAACCGCTCCAGGTCTTCCAGGGCCTGATCACGGCGATGCTTTTCATACTCGGCTTCCAGCAATCGGCGCACCCGGTCCGGGTGAGCGGCGAGAAATGCCTGGAACCCGGGCTCCGCCCCGTCCAGGGCCCCAGGCATGGCTTCCTTGGCCGGCACGGGTGCAGACTGGGCCTGGACCGCCGCCCCGGCCGACTGCCGGATTCGTCCTTCCTTTTCCAGGCGCCCCAGACACGTTTCCAGGCTTGCCTCGGCCCCGGCCTTGGGATCGATGGCCGGCCAACATTCGGATTGGGTCAGGGGGATGTCCTTGAGCAGGTTGGCCAGCAGCTTCCCCGGTCCCACCTCCAGGAAGGACCGGCACCCGGACCGGTGCAAGGCCTCGATGGAAGCCACGAATTCCACCGGGGAGACGAGCTGGCGCACCAGCAGCGCCTTGGCCCCGGCGGAATCCCCCGGATAGGGGGCGGCGGTGACGTTGGCCACCACCCGCTCCAAGCCGGAAGGACGGAATTCCATCCGCTCCAGAAAAGCTCGCAGCCCCGCGGCGGCCTCGGCCATCAGCGGGGTATGGAAGGCGCCGGAAAGGGGTAAGACCTTGCCCACCACCCCCTGGGCCTTCAGATAACGGCCGAAGGCCTCCATGGCCTCGATGGGTCCGCAAACCGCCGTCTGACGCCGGCTGTTCTTGTTGGTCACCCGGACGTCGTCCGTTCCGGCTTCCCGGATCAGCTCCGTTACCCGGTCCGGGGCTTCGAAGACCACCATGATCTTTCCCGGGTGGCGCTCGGCGGCCGTCTGCATCAACCTTCCCCGCTCGATCACCAGCACCATGGCATCCTCGAATGCCAGCGCCCCGGCGGCATACAGGGCCGTGATCTCCCCGAGGCTGTGCCCCACGACATAATCCGGCTTCAGCCCCCGGGCCGCCATCAGGTCCCAAAGGGCCGCGCCGGCCAGGAACACCGCCGGCTGGGTGGTTTCGGTGCGGTTCAGTGCCGCCGCGCCTTGGCCGTCGAACATCATCTCCAGCAGCGAACCGCCGCAACGGGCCTTGAAAATCGCCTCCCCCCGGTCCATCACGGCGCGCACCTCGGAGCGACTGCGGTAGATCTCCGCCATCATGCCCGGGGACTGGGCCCCTTGACCGGAAAACAGGACCGCCAGGCCCCTTTCCACCGGTCGCCATTGTCCCGCGGCCGTGGGATCCGTCGCCTCGGCATCGGCCTGGTCGACGGCCGATGCCAAGTGGGCCGGCAGGGTGGAAACCAACGCGTGACCGTGGTTGCCGCCGATGCCGTTGACGTTGGCGGCCAGGTGGATGGGCCGGCCGACGGGCACCGTTTCGATACGCCGCCGGGCCACGAGCACGGCGTCCTTTTCCACGATGGTGGTCTCGGGCCGAAAGCCGTGGAAGGGAAACAGCCGGCGCCGACTGGCCATGAGGGTCAGCTTGGCCAAAACCACCGCCGGGTTGGCCGCCTTGAAGTAACCGAACTCGGTCTTGACGTTGCCGAAGCCCACCGGTCGGGGAAAGACCTGGGTCGCGGCATGGGCCTCCAGGGCATCGAAGAAGGGGTTGGCCACGCCGAAAACGTCCAGGTGGGCCACATCGGCCGGATGCACCGGAACCTGGCGGTAGCACCGTTGCATGGCCTCCCTGTAGGCTTCGGGAGAAGGCGAGAGGAGATGAGCCGGGGCGCTGGCATCAAAGCCCATGGCGGAGATCTCGGCGAGCACCGGCAAACCGTGGCGCCGGGCGTAGCCCAGGGTGGCCAGCACCAGGACCGCGGCTCCCTCGCTCATCACATACCCCTTGGCCTGGTGGTCGAAGACGCGGCATTCGCCGTCGCTGATCAGCCCCAGGCGCTTGAAGGCCAAAAGCGTGCCCGGCATGAGGTTGGCGTCCGCCCCGCCGGCGATGGCCGCCTCGTAATCCCCGGTCTTCAGTCCCCGAACCGCCAGGTCCACGGCTACGGTGGCCGAAGCGCAGGAAGCGTCCACGGTGAAGTTGGCCCCGTTGCACCCAAAGTGCTTGCTCACCCGGGCGCTGACGATGTTGGACAGCAGACCGGGGATGGTGTCCTCCGTGTTGGGCAGGTAGCGGTCCCGCAGCCGCCCGGCCAAGGCGTCGGCGATGGCGGCGGCCGCCTGGGGATCGATTTCGCCGGCCTGGCGGATGAGCCGCTCCAGCAGCGGAATCCGTGTCCGCAGAATGTTTTCCACGTACTTTTCCCCGGCCAAAGTGCCCATGATCACCGCCACCCGGTTGCCCGGCGCCAGCCGGGTCTCGAGCCCGGCGGCGGCGATGGCCTGGCCGGCGGCGTCCAGGGTGAATTGCTGGGCCCGGTCGATGAACCGGGCCGCCGTCGGCGGGATGCGGAAACGGGCGTGGTCGAAGCGGTAGTCGTCCACGATCCCGGCCTGAACCAAGGGGATATGGGCGGGGCTGTCCACCGGCTCGGCGGCGTAGGCCCGGTTGTCGAAGCGCTCGGCCGGCATGGGCCGCAACCGCGGGGTCCCCTCGCCGAGCCGCTGCCAGAACTGCGCCACATCGGTGGCCCCGGGCAGCACCGTCCCCAGCCCACAGACCACGATGCGCTTTTCGTCGGGATCGAAACCGGGGTCGGCAAAGATGCGCCGCGGCAGAGGCCGGGTGTCGGCGGTGTCCTCGGCCACCACCAGGTGGTAGTTGATTCCGCCGAACCCGTAGGCGCTCACCGCCGCCAGGCGCGGTTGGCCGTCTGTCGAGGTCCATGGAACGGCATCTTCCACGATGAAAAGACGGCTGCCGGAGAGGTCGTGCTTGGATCCGAGCCGTTGGAAATCGCCGTTGGGCGGCAGAGTTCGGTGGTTGAGGGCCAGCAGGGCCTTGATCAATCCGGCCATGCCGGCCGCGCCGAGCAGATGCCCGATCTGGCTCTTGATGGAGCTGATGCCGGTGGGCTTTTCGCCTCCATAGACCTTTTTCAGCGTTTCCAACTCCACCAGATCCCCCATGCGGGTACCGGTGCCATGGGCCTCGATGAACCCCACCTCCGCCGGGTCCACCGCCCGCCGGGCCCCTTCGAGGCAACGCTTGAGGGTCATGGCCTGCCCCTTGGCACTGGGGGCCGCGATGGCCTTGCCCTTGCCGTCGCTACCGCTGCCCACGGCCCGGATGAGACCATGAATCCGGTCTCCGTCCCGCCGGGCATCGCGAAAGCGCTTGAGTACCACCACCGCCGCCCCTTCCCCCAGGACGAATCCGTCGGCCCGCTCGTCGAAGGGAAAGGACCCGGTGCCCGAAAGAGCCCCCATTTTACAGAAGCCCACGAAGGACTCCGGGGCCAGGTTGGTGTTGACCCCGCCCACCACGGCCAGGTCGCACAGCCCGGTCATCAGCTCCTTGATTCCGCAATCCAGGGCGGCCAGGGAAGTGGCGCAGGCCGCATCCACCGCGTAGGATCGACCGGTGGCGCCCAGGTGATGGGCGATGCGGGACGCTTCCATGTTCAGGGCTACCCCGTGCACCGGCTCATAGGGGCTGCCGTTGAAAAGCCCCTGGGCCAGGGCTTCCATCAAGGTCTGCCGGGCCTCCGGTGACAGGGCCTGGAACGCCTCGATCTGCTCCAGGTGGGCGCGGATTTCCGGCAGGGCGTACTTGAGGTGCAGGGCGCTGCTCAGCTCGTTGCCCAGACAGCTTCCCACGATCACCGAGGTTCGGGGTCTCATTTCTTGAACCAGGTGGTCCTGGGCATCCAGCAGACCGGCATCGACAACGGCCTGGTAGGCGGCCTGGAGAATCATCTGCTGGCTGCGGCTCAAACGGGCCGCCTTCTCCGGGGAATAGCCGAAGCGCCGGCCGTCGAAGACGAAATCCTCCACCACCCCGGCGATGCGGCTGTAGGACTTGTCCGCGGCCGACCGATCCGCGTCGTAGTAGAGCTCAGGATCGAACCGCTTTTCCGGCATGGGGCCGATGGCGTTGCGACGATCGAGGATCAGTTGCCACAGGGATTGGGGATCGGCGGCTTGGGGCAGGATGCAGCCCATGCCCACCACGGCGATCTCGTCGTTGAATTGGCCGTCGGCGACGGTGGCCAGCTCCAGGGTGTTCAGCCGATGGAAGAGGGCCGACTTGCCGCCCATGAGCCGGTGGTGAAGATCGGCGATGGAAAACGGCCCCGTGGCAAAGGCCAGGGCTTCGCCCACCATGAAATTGCCCTGCTGGTACTGATCCTCTTCTTCGAAATAGGTCAGGCAAGCCTCGTCGGCCGTCTTTCCCGGGTGCTGAAAATCCGGGCAGAAGGCCTTGGCACCGATGAGCAGCGCCCCGATGTTGTCCCGTTCGAAGGCCTCCTTTCGTTCCTTCAACGGCACCCGTTCGCGCAACCGACGGTATTCCTCGGCCACGATGCGCCGGGAAAACGGCGTCGGCACGGTGCGCGCCGCCAATCCCACCGTGCGGCCCATCACCAGGGTGCAGCGCTCCCGGCAAACCACCTTCTGGTAGAGGGCCGTGATGGCGCCGCTGGCCACGATCTCATCGGTAAACAGGTAGGCGCTGCCCACCTGGATGCCGATCCGGGCGCCGCGCCGGGCCAGATGGCTGGCAAGCCCGGAGATGAAATGGGAGCCCAACGCGGTACCGATGCCGCCGGCAAAGATCAGCGTCTGGCGGGCCAGGGTCTCATCGTCCTGGGCGGCCAGACGCGCCGTGACCAGTTCCCAGAGCACCAGGCTCGACAGATGCCCCACATGCCCCCCGGCCTCGGCCCCTTCGAAGACGAAGCGGCGGCACCCGCCGGCGATGGCGTTTTCCAGCATGGCCAGCGACGGGGTGTGCAGATAGGTGGGAATCCCGTCCGCTTCCAGGGCCCGCACCTGGGTGGGCAGTCCTCCGGCGATGAGGGCAAAGGGAACCCGGTGGCGGCGCACCTGTTCCAGATGCGCCGGCAACCCGTGGTTCAGGGCCTCGATGCCGATGAGCCCCGCGCCGAAACGGGGCAGATTATCCGTCTCCTTGGCCAGCATGGCTTCGGACAGATGGGGCGGCAGACTGCCCATGGCCAGAAACGGCAGGGCGCCGGCGTCCAGCACGGCCCGGGCGAAGGCTCCCCTGTCGCTCACGTTGGCCATGGGGCCCTGGACGATGGGATAGCGCGTGCCGTGGAAACAAGCCAGCGGGCTGTCGGCCACCAGGGGATCGTGAAGGTCGATATCGGCCAGGCGCCGGCCGGTGTCGCGGAAAAAGGTCTCGATGATCGCCTTCAGATCCGGCCCCTGACCGGCGAAATACCGGGCCATCACAGCATCCTGCCCCAGGGGAAAAAGACTCTGGGCCGGATCGGCGGCCGGGTCGTCCATGGGGGCCATTCCCTTGACCAGCGCCTCCCGCAACCGACTGGCGGCCCCGGGGTCCTCGAGCGCTTCGGCTTCCATGGTCTTCAACGCCTTGATCACCCGGGTCCCCAGCTGACCGAAAACACGGCAGGGGCCTTCGCCGCCGGTGTCCACCACGACGGTGTCCTTTTCCTCCACGCGGGTCATCAGATCCTTGAAGCGAGGTGCCAGGGGGCTCTCGTCGCAAAGATAGAGCTGATCGTCGAGGATCAGACCACTGGCTCCGGCGGCCAACAGGCCGGCGGCGGTAAACCACCCCACTCCGCCATGAACCACCACCGGCCAGGGGCCGGCACTGAGGTAGGCCTGCATGAGAATGAAACTGGATACCGAGGCCACCCGCCCCGGGGCTTCATGGCCGCGCACCACGAGGCCATGGGGCGCCAGAGGGGTCAGCAACGCCTCCATTTCCAGGTCGCGGACTTCAACTAACCGGTGCCAGGCAGCTCCGGTGAAATCCAGATCCTTCAGGTCCTCAGGGCGACGATAGGCCAACACCAGGGTGTCGAGCCCCTTGGGCGGCGATTGGCCCAGCCAGTCCAAGAGGTCGCATCGGTCCACCATGAGCCGCAGCCCGAAAACGACTTGGCGGCCGGAAAGTTCGGCCACGGCCGCCGACACACCGGCGGTATCCAGAAACTCGGTATCCAGCACCGGCAGGGCTCCGGCACGGTGCACGGCGGACAGATAATCGACGGCCGCCACGGCGGGCGGATTGTAAATCATCAGGGGAAGCTTGGCGGAGAAAAGGCGTTTGAACATGGGCGTGTTGGCTCCTGTTGGGCGATGGGTTGAGGTTTCGCCCGGTTTTCGAAAAATCGGTTTTTATAAGTCCTATGACCGGCCCCACCCTTTCAACCTTTGTGCCAACAGCGCCTCACCTGTTCCAACCCATCGCCATCAAAGAACAAAATTTTTGTCTCAACACCATCTCGACCCCATCTTGGCGCAAATGCAATTGGACATCCGATGTACACTTGGGTTACATCGAGTGCATGGAAAGGCAGGCAAAACTCACCGGCGCGGAGCGCGACTTCTTCCAGTTGGTTTACGAGGCGGGCGCGGCCAACCCCTTCGGCCACGAACGCGAGGAAATCGAGCTGAAAATCGCCGGGCTCTACCCCGACGCGACCCGGGCCGAGCGCACCGCCGCGGCCACCGAGGCGGTGGCCCGGCACATCGCCGCCCTGGAATCCGAAAACCGGGCCGATGCCAGCCGCTACGACGGCGACGACCGGCGCCTGGTGCGGGCGGTCTTTCTCTTCGAATTCTTCTACGGTCTGCGCAAAAAATTCGATCAGTTGATCATCGACCAGATCCAGGCCGGCGACACTCCGGTCCGGGTCACCTTCGCCCAGGAAGCCTACCAACTGCTGCTGCGACGCGGTTTTTCGGAAAGCGACACCCGCCGCTACTTCGCCTTGAGCTACCAGTTGCGGCGGGCCTACTTCTTCATCAACCGCCACCTCATCGGCCGCAGTCCCGTGATGCGCCAGCTTCGCCGCCAGTTGTGGGAAAACGTCTTCACCCACAACCTGGCCCTCTATGACCGCTATCTATGGAACCGCATGGAGGACTTCTCCACCCTGCTCCTGGGGGGAACCGGAACCGGGAAGGGGACGGCCGCCATGGCCATCGGCCGCTCCGGCTTCATCCCTTACAACGATAAAAAACGCTGCTTCGAGGAGAGCTTTACCCGCAGTTTCGTATCGCTGAACCTCTCCCAGTTTCCCGAGACCCTCATCGAATCCGAACTCTTCGGCCACAAGAAGGGGGCCTTCACCGGCGCGGTGAAAAACTACAGCGGCATCTTCGAACGTTGCAGCCCCTTCGGCGCCATTTTGCTGGACGAGATCGGCGAGGTGCCGAACCACCTCCAGATCAAGTTGTTGCAGGTCCTCCAAGAAAGGGTCTTCACCCCGGTGGGCAGCCATGAGAAGAGCCGCTTCGAGGGACGGGTCATCGCCGCCACCAACCGCTCCATCGCCGAACTGCGCCAACAGGGGCTGTTCCGCGACGATTTCTACTACCGCCTCTGCTCGGACATGATCACGGTGCCGTCCCTGCGCCAGCGCATCGTGGAAGAACCCGCCGAACTCGACGACCTCATCGCCTTCACCTTGGAGCGCCTGGTGGGTCAGCCGTCCCCCGAGCTGGCCGTGCTGGTGCACGAGGCCATCCAACGCGATCTCGGACCGGGCTACGACTGGCCCGGCAACGTCCGCGAGTTGGAACAGTGCGTGCGCCGGGTCCTGCTGCGCCGCGGCTATGAGGGAGACATCGGCCCAACGGCGCCGGATCTGGAATCCCACCTCGCCGAGGGAATCGCCCGGGGGGACATCGCCGCCGCGGACCTGGTTTCCGGCTACTGCACCCTCCTCTACCGACGTCACGGCACCTTCGAGGAAGTAGCCCGCCGGACCGGTTTGGACCGACGCACCGTCAAGAAATACATCGTCGGCCAGGAGGAATCCGCCACCGACTGATCGCCGAATCCCATTTAGGTCTTGACAACCAATTTTTTTCTGCATAGAGAATTCCATCATTTGTTGGAAACCTATGTTGGAATTCTACCGTTGGGACCGCGGACAGGATCGGATCATGCCTTCCCCCCTTGAGAAAGCCCGCCAGGAACCCGAATCGATGAAAGGGCGCATCCTGGCAGCCGCCCGCCGCCTGTTTGGCGAATACGGCTTTTCCGGTGTCACCACCCGCATGCTGGCCCGGGAAGTGGGCATCGACATCTCCACCCTCTACTATCACTGGGGCGAAAAACAGGACCTCTACGACGCCGTGATGGCCGACCTGAGTTGTGAAATCCGCGCCAAGCTGAGGGAAATCGAGGGCATGGTGCGCGGCGCCACCCTCTCCCATCGACTGGAAGTGGCCATCGATGTGATGTGCGACTGGCTTTTCGACCATCCCGAGGCCGCCAGGCTGATGCTGTCGAGCTACATGGGCAAATCGCGCAGCGCTCCGGACGCCCATGTGCCCATCAAGGAACATATCGCCAACATCGCCGTGGCCATGGGCCTGGCACTGGACCGCACCCGGGTACCGGCCCGTGCCAATGCCAGGGTGCTCACCGTCTGGAACTCGGCCGTCAACTTCACCGCCGGCGAAGATTTTTTTCTGCCCATGCTCGGGGTGGACCGCGATGAATATCGATCCGTGGTCAAGGAAACCCTAAAATTCATCCTGATTCCGGCCTTCACCCTGCCGCCGGCAGCCTGATGCCGGAAATCGGGCAACGGGGAAAAGGCGGGTTTTTCGCCCCCGTCGAACAGGCTTCAATTTTTACAACCCATTGGGAAGACATCGTTTCCATCAAGGTGAGTTTCATCGGACAAAGGAGGCAAGACCATGGCGCTGAACATGGACGCGATCGGCAAAAAGATCGGACCGCTCACCAAGGCGTACACCTGGAAGGATTGCAGCCTGTACGCCCTGGGCGTGGGGGCCGGCTTCTCCGATCTGGACTACTGTTACGAAAAAGACCTCAAGGTGATTCCCAGCTTTTCCATCGCCGCCGTCTTCGATTTCCTGTCCCACGTCGGCGCGGCCTCCAACGTGAACCTGGCCGGCGTTCTCCACGGAGAGCAGGAACTGGTCTTCCACAACCCCATCCCCCCCGAAGGCGAACTGATCACCGAGGGCGCCATCACCGCCTACTACGACAAGGGCAAGGACAAGGGGGCCCTGGTGGTGGCCACCTGCGACACCCGCCACAGCAACGGCCAGAAGCTCTTCACCGCCACGGCCACGATCTTTTCCCGCCTCGACGGCGGGTTCGGCGGTCCTGAAGCCCCGTCCAAACACGTGGTTTTCCCGGATCGCGCCCCCGATTTCACCGTGACCGAAACCCCCGCCGCCAACCAACCCCTGCTCTACCGCCTTTCCGGGGACATCTTCCAGCTTCACGCAGACCCGGAATTCGCCCGCATGGCCGGTTTTGAGAAACCGATCATGCACGGCCTGTGCACCCACGGATTCGCCTGCCGGGCGTTGATCGCCAGCCTCTGCCCGGGACAACCCGAACTGGTGCGCCGCTTCGACGGCCGTTTTTCCAAACCCCTCTACCCCGGGGTGCCCATCGAAACCCGGATCTGGAAAACCGGCGACGGCAAGGCCGTGTGGCGTACCGTCAACGCGGAGACCGGGGATGTGGTCATCGACATGGGGGTTTGCGAAATCGGTCCGGTGCCCAGAGACGAGATCCGTTTCGACGGCCGGGTGGCCATCGTCACCGGCGCCGGGGCCGGGCTCGGGCGCACCTACGCCCTGGAGCTGGCCCGCCGGGGGGCCGCCGTGGTGGTCAACGATTTGGGCAGTGCCCGGGACGGCTCAGGGGCCGGTTCCAGCTCGCCGGCGGACCAGGTGGTGGCGGAGATCCTGGCCGCCGGCGGCCAGGCCGTGGCCAACTACGACAACGTGGCCACGGCCGAAGGCGGTGCCAGCATCGTCCAAACCGCCGTGGAGGCCTTCGGTCGCGTGGATATCGTCATCAACAACGCCGGAATTTTGCGGGACAAGAGCTTTGCCAGGATGACTCCGGAAAACTGGAACGCCGTGCTGGCGGTGCACCTCAACGGCGCCTTCCATGTCACCCGCCCGGCTTTCGAGATCATGAAGCGCCAGGGCTACGGGCGCATCGTCATGACCACCTCGGCCGCCGGCCTCTACGGCAACTTCGGCCAGGCCAACTACACCGCCGCCAAGCTGGCCCTCACCGGCCTGATGAACACCCTGAAGCTCGAAGGGCAAAAGTACGACATCAAAGTCAACACCATCGCCCCGGTGGCCGCCTCCCGGCTCACCGAGGACATCCTGCCGCCGGATCTGCTGGAAAAGCTCTCCCCCGAATACGTGGCCCCCATGGTGATGGTCCTCTGCTCGGAACGCTGCCCGGTGAGCGGCCGGATCTACAACGCCGGCATGGGCTTTTTCAACCGCGCCGCCGTGGTCACCGGGCCGGGTACGGTGGTGGGGGGAGGCGAACAGGCCCCCACCGTTGACGATGTGGCCGCGGCCATGGACAAAATCTCCACCCTGACCGATGGCAAGGAATACTTCCAGCTCAACGACCAGCTCGGCGATGTCCTGGCGGCCTTCTCCGCCCCGGCGGCCAAGTTGGGGCCCAAAACCAAGACCACGGCGGGGACACGCTGACCCACCGGATCGTTGGCCAAATTCTCAAACTTCAAAATCGCAGGCGATTTTACAAAGGAGTGGGAAGATGATCGGAATCACCTCTTACGGTGCCTATATCCCCCGGCTGCGGCTCAACCGCATGGCCATCGTCCAGGCCATGGGCTGGTTCGCCCCGGCCATCATGACCGTTGCCCAGGGCGAGCGGTCCATGTGCAACTGGGACGAAGACAGCATCACCATGGCGGTGAGCGCGGCCCGCGATTGCCTGCGCGGCCGGGACAAACAAAACCTGGATGCCGTCTATCTGGCGTCCACCACCCTGCCCTTTGCCGACCGCCAGAACGCCGGCATCCTGGCCGCGGCCCTCAACCTGAAGGATCAACTGACCTGCGCCGATTTCACCGCCTGCCAGAAGACCGCTACCACGGCCCTGATCACGGCCCTGGAACAGGTGGCCGGCGGAGCGCGCCGCGACGTGCTGGTGACGGCCACCGACCGTCGCGAGACCAAGACGGCCTATTTCTACGAGATGTGGTTCGGCGACGGGGCCGCGGCCCTCACCGTGGGGGACACGGACGTCATCGCCGAGTTCAAGGGATCGTTTTCCCTGGAACGCGACTTCGTGGACCATTACCGGGGCGCCCGGAACACCTACGACTACGTCTGGGAGGAGCGCTGGAACCGTGACGAGGGTTACGGCAAGATCATGCCGGAGGCCATTCAGGGGCTGCTGGACAAGCAAGGTCTCGGCATAGACGACATCCACCGGCTCGCCTATCCGTGCTTTTTCAAGGCGGATCACCGCAAGATCGCCAAGACCCTGGGGGCCAAACCGGAAACCCTCATCGACAACCTCCACGAAGTCTGCGGCGAGTGCGGCGCGGCCCACAGCTTCCTGCTGCTCATCAAGGCGCTGGAGACCGCCCAGCCGGGGGAAAAGATCGTCGTGGCCGGCTACGGCCAGGGGGCCAACGCCCTGCTCTTCGAGGTCACCGACAACATCACCCGCCTGGGATCGCGCAACGGCCTGACCGGAAGCCTGGCCAACAAGAAGACCATCGACAACTACGCCAAGTGGCTCAAGTTCCGCGAGCTGATCAATGTCGAGATGGGCATCCGGGCCGAAGCGCCCACCCAGACGGCCACCACGGTGCTCTATCGCAAGAACAAGATGATCCTGGGCCTGGTGGGCGGCAAATGCCGTGAATGCGGCGCCCCCCAGTTCCCCAAATCCGAGATCTGCGTCAACCCGGCCTGCGGCGCCCTGCACTCCCAGGACGACTACGAGTTTGCCGACTGCGCGGCCAAGGTCAAAACCTTCACCGGGGACATGCTGGCCGTCTCGGTGGACCCGCCGGCCATTTACGGCATGGTCCAATTCGACAACGGCGGCCGCATGATGGCCGATTTCACCGACTGCGAGCTGGCCGATATCCGCGTGGGGTTGCCGGTGACCATGGAATTCAAGCGCAAGGGAGTGGACAAGGAGCGCGGCTTCGTCAACTACTTCTGGAAAGCGGTGCCAGTGCCCGGCGCCCTGGCGGAGATGAACAAGATCCGCTTCGACGGCCGGGTGGCCATCGTCACCGGGGCCGGTGCCGGCCTTGGGCGCACCTACGCCCTGGAGCTGGCCCGCCGGGGGGCCGCCGTGGTGGTCAACGATTTGGGCAGTGCCCGGGACGGCTCAGGGGCCGGTTCCAGCTCGCCGGCGGACCAGGTGGTGGCGGAGATCCTGGCCGCCGGCGGCCAGGCCGTGGCCAACTACGACAACGTGGCCACGG
>JAQVTF010000073.1 GCA_028700185.1 Desulfobacteraceae bacterium
CCACCGTGGTGGCGCCGGCCCGGCAGACGGCGAGATCCGCCTCGGCGTAGCAGGTTCCCGGATCGTCGAAAAAAGCGGCCACCTCGGCCTCGATACCCCGCTGGCGGTAAGCTTCCTGCACCGGTGTTTCATCGGCCGGCCCCGTCTGGTGAACAAAGCGCCACGCGGAAGGGTCATCCAGAAAATCCAGGGCCGCAACCACGGCCATGTTGAGACGGTGCGCCCCCTGACTGCCCCCGAGCACCAGGACATGGAGCCGCTGGTCGACGAGCCGTTGCTGCCGCCGTTGGGCCGCCTGGACAATAGTGGCGCGTACCGGGTTGCCCGTCAGCCGCACTTTGCCGGCATGACGACCGAAATCGGTGGCCCCGAAGGCAACGTAAATGCGCCGGGCAAAACGGGCCGCGATGCGGTTGGTGATGCCGGCGACGATGTTCTGCTCGCACAGGGCCACCGGAACACGGAGCAGCCAAGCCGCCATTACCACCGGACCGGCGGCGTAGCCCCCCACCCCGATAACCACCTCCGGCTTGAAGCGGCAGAGAATGGCCGCCGCCGCGGCGAGGCCGGCAGGAAGCCGAACCAGCGCCCCCATCTGGCGACGCCAGCCGCGACGCTTGAGGCCTTCCACCCGCAGCACCCGGTGATCGAAGCCGGCCCGGGCCAAGGCCCCGACTTCCAGGGGCCGGTCGGTACCGACGAACAGCACCCGACTCCGGGGCCATCGCCGCCGCAGCGCCTCGGCCAGAGCGATTCCGGGAAAGACGTGCCCCCCGGTGCCACCACCGGCGATGACCACGGCCGGGGACAGGGCCGGATCAGGGGAAAACGGTTCGTTCATCGGCTCGCTCCAATGTTCATCAGCACCCCCACACTGGCCATACTCATCAGCAGGGACGTGCCCCCGTAGCTCAGGAACGGCAGGGTCAACCCCTTGGTGGGCAAAAGTCCCAGCGTCACGGCCATGTTGATGCAGATCTGCAGGGCCAGGGCGGTGGTCAGGCCGGTGGCCAGCAGGGCGCCGAACGGTTCGGCCGCCTCCCGAGCGATGCCATAACCCCGGCAGATGATCATGCCATAAAAAAAGAGCACCGCGGCCACCCCGATCAGTCCGAGTTCCTCGCCGATGACGGCGAAGATAAAATCGGTATGCGGCTCGGGCAGATAGAACAACTTTTGCATTCCCTGGCCGATCCCTGCGCCCCAGGCCTGACCGCTGCCGAAGGCCATGAGGGCGTGGATGATCTGGTAGCCGTCCCCGGCCGGATCGCGCCACGGGTCGGTGAACGTCATCAAGCGCTGGAGTCGGTACGGCTTCTGGATGGCCACATAAGCCAACAGGGGGGCAGCCACCGCCAGGGCCGAAGCCAAGTGGGACAGGCGCACCCCGCCGGCAAAAAGCATGATCCAGGTGAGCCCCGTCAAGATCACCGCCGAACCGAAATCGGGCTGAAGCAGGATCAAGCCGCACAAGAGCACCAACACCATCACGTGGGGCAGAAAACCGATGGAAAACTCCTTGATCCGGCCCTGTTTACGGCTCATCGAATAGGCCAGATACGTCACCAGGGCAAAACGGGCCAGTTCGGCCGGCTGAAAACTCAGCGGTCCCAGGCGCAACCAGCGGGTCGAACCGCCGGCCTTCAGCCCGAGGGGACTGACCAAAACGGCCACCAACAGCAACAACGTCACCGCCAACAGGGGATAGGCCAGCGGCCGCAGCAGCCGGTACGGCAGATGCCGGCAGAGCACGAGCACGCAGATCCCCAACCCGGCGAATAGCGCCTGTTTTTTCAGGTAGTAAAAATCGCTGCCAAACCGCTTGAGGGCCAGGGCCGAACTGGCGCTGTAGACCATGACAATTCCCAACCCCACCAGCAGCAGCACCGGGAAGAGCAGTCTCACGTCGTAACCGGTTCCCTCGACGGCTCGGTTTTCCCGGCGGCTTTTCATCGGGTCAGCTCCTGGACCGCCGCGGCAAAAGCCTCCCCGCGCCGGGCGTAGTCGGCAAACATGTCGAAACTCGAGCAGGCCGGCGCCAACAGGACCACATCGCCGGCCCGGGCGCTGTCGCGGGCCAATCGCACCGCCTCGCCCATATCCCCGGCCCGGGCCACACCGCCACGACAGGCCGGTCCCAAGGCAGTGGCAATGGCCTCGGCCGCCTCGCCCATCACCACCAGGCGTTTGACCTTTCCCGCCACCCCTGGACGCAGGGCCTCGTAACCACCGCCCTTGTCCCGACCGCCGGCGATGAGCACCACCGGGGCGTCGAAAGCCGCCAAGGCCTGGATCACGGCATCCACGTTGGTCGCCTTGGAATCGTTGACGTAGCGCACCCCTTCCACGACGGCCACGGTGGTCAGGCGGTGGGCGAGGGGGACGAATTGAGCCAGCACCTGGCCGATGGCGGCCGCATCGGCGCCGGCAAGCCGGGCCGCCAGCACGGCGGCCGCGGCGTTGGCACGGTTGTGCGCTCCGAGCAGCTTCAGGCCGGCCAAGGAAAATCGCTCCCCGTTGAGGTGCCGCCACGGTGCGGCGAAACCGTTCAGCACCAGGTCTTCTCCTTGCAAATCCACCCCGGCTTCGTCGGCGGGCCGGGTGCCGAACCATACCCGCAACGGCCCCTGCACCGGGGCCAGGGCGCGCACCCGGTGGTCGTCGCCGTTGAGCACCGCCACGTCGTCATCCCCCTGCCGGGCGAAGATACGGGCTTTGGAGCGCGCATAGGCCTCCATATCCGGGTACCGGTCCAGATGATCCGGTGTGATGTTCAGCAGAACCGCCACCCGGGGATGGAAACAGTCGGCGGTGTCGAGCTGGAAGCTGCTCACCTCCGCCACCACCAACTCCGGGGCCGGCTGCCGATCCGCGGCGGTGATGAGGGGGCATCCGATGTTTCCCCCCACGAAAACCCGCCGTCCGGAGGCCGCCAGCATGTCGCCGATCATCTGGGTCACAGTGGTCTTTCCGTTGGTGCCGGTGATGGCCACCACCGGGGCTTCGAGGGCGTCAGCCGCCAGCGCCAACTCGCCGATAACGGCAACTCCCCGGCGGCGGGCCGCTGCCAGAGGTTCAATGGTGTGCGGCACCCCGGGGCTGACGACGATCAAATCCGCCGCAGTAAAGGTCTCGATACGGTGGCCGCCGAGTTCCAGTTGCACCCCTGAAACCGCCAGGTCGGGGGGCAGCCCCGGGAGGTGTTCGGCCGGGGTGCGATCGCTCAGGGTCACGGCGGCGCCGTGACGGCGGGCGAAGGCCGCCGCCGCAATCCCGGACCGGGCCGCACCGACCACCACGACTTTTTTACCTGCCAGTTCCATCGGCCGTCACGCTTTCCGCCGTCTATCGCAGCTTCAACGTACTCAGAGACATCAGGGCCAGGGTGATGGCGATGATCCAGAACCGCACGATCACCTTCGGTTCGGCCCAACCTTTCAGTTCGAAATGGTGGTGCAGCGGCGCCATACGAAAAATTCGCCGCCCATGGGTCATCTTGAAAAAACCCACCTGAAAAATCACCGACAACGCTTCGATGACAAACAGCCCACCCACCAAAACCAGCAGGATTTCCTGCTTGGTCACCACCGCCACCGTTCCCAGAGCGGCTCCCAGGGACAGGGAACCGGTATCCCCCATGAAGACCTGGGCCGGGTAGGCGTTAAACCATAAGAATCCCAATCCGGCCCCGGCCATGGCACCGCAAAATACCGTGATTTCGCCACTGCCGGCCACGTAGGTGAGCTGCAGGTACTCGGCAAAGTGGGAATGGCCGGCAACGTAGGCAAAAAACATGTAGGTGGCCGAAGCGATGATCATCGGCCCGATGGCCAACCCGTCCAGGCCATCGGTGAGGTTGACGGCGTTGGAGGTGGCCGTGATCACCAGGGCGGCAAACAACACGTAGCCCCAGCCCAAGTCGGGGCTGAACTGCTTGAAAAATGGGATGGTCACCCGGGTGGAAAAATCCGGGCTGATGAACACCAGAAAGCCCACCAGCAGCGCCAGGCAAACCTGGAGCGCAAACTTAACTCGCACCGTGAGCCCCAGGCTCCGCTTCTTGACCTGCATGAGATAATCGTCGGCAAAGCCGATGAGACCGAACCCCACCGTACTCAGCAGCGCGATCCAGACGAAGGGATTGGCCAGGTTTCCCCATACCAGGGTGGCCGTCACCATGGAAAAGAGGATCAAGGTGCCGCCCATGGTCGGCGTGCCGGCCTTTTGCAGGTGACTCTGGGGCCCGTCCTCGCGGATGTACTGCCCGATTTGCAGGCGCGCCAGACGCCGAATGACCCAGGGGCCCAGGAGGACGCAGATAAAAAAGGCCGTCAGGCTGGCGTAAATCGTCCTGAAGGTAATGTAGCGAAAGACGTTGAAGACCGAAAAGGTCGTATGTAACGGATATAGCAAATGGTAAAGCATGGCGTCCCGCTAATGATCTTCCAGCGCTCGATTCAAGGCGGCCACAACGGTTTCCATCGCTGCCGCCCGGGATCCCTTCACCAAAACGGTATCGCCCGGCGCCAGCCAGGCGGCCAAATCGGCCACGATCTCCTCCTTGGGGCCGAGCCGCACATCCCGGGCCGCCATTCCCGCCGCCACGGCCCCATCGGCCATCGCTTGGGCCAATTGCGCCCCGGTCACCCACAACCGATGAATGCCGGCCCGGGCCGCCGTACCGCCCACCCCGCGGTGCAGGTCGACGGCCTGGGTGCCCAACTCGCGCATCTCTCCGAGCACCAGCGCCGTCCGCCCGCTGCCGCGGCGGGCAGCCAAAGCCTCGATGGCGGCCACCACCGAGGCCGGGTTGGCGTTGTAGCTGTCGTCGATCACCACCACGCCACCACCTGTTTGTTTCACCGTCATGCGGCCGGCCACGGGGATAAATGCCGCCAATCCCGCGGCAACCTCCCGGATCGACAAACCGGCTTCCCATCCCACCGCCGCCGCCGCCAGGGCGTTGACCACCATGAACGCCCCTCCGCCAACCATGCGCACCGGGGCTTCACCGCCGGGAAGGTGAAGCCTGAACGAGAGGGTATCGGCTTCCTGACGAACATCTTCGGCCCGAACTTCGGCGGCGAGGGAAAGGCCGAAGCCCAGCGGCGGACTGGGGCAGCGGGGAAGCAGTTGCCGCACCCGGGGGTCATCGACGTTCAGAATCATCCGCCCCCGCGGGGCCAGCCGGGGGATGAGCTCCGCCTTGGCATCGCGGACTCCTTCCAGGCTTCCCAGCCCTTCAAGGTGCGCCGGACCGATGTTGGTGATCACCCCCAGGTCCGGTCGGCAAATCTGGGCCAGCCGATCGATCTCCCCGGGATGATTTGTGCCGATCTCGAAAACGCCCCAGCGATGCACCGGTGCGATGCGGAACAGGCTCAGCGGCAGCCCGATGGCGTTGTTGAAATTGCCCTGGGTGGACGCCACCGCGAATCGTTGCGCCAGCACCGCGGTGGTCATGGCCCGGGTGGTGGTTTTGCCGTTGGAACCGGTGATGGCCGTCACCCGAACCCGATTGCGCAGTCGGTGAAACAGGCCGAGATCTCCCAGCGCATGCAGGGTATCGTTCACCACCGCGCAGAGAACCCCAAGGTCCCGCCACTGATCCAGCGGTGCCGTCGAAACGGAGGCCCGTTCCAGGATCACCCCACCGGCGCCGGCCGCCACAGCGGCCGGGGCGAAGCGATGCCCGTCGTGGGTCTCGCCCCGGATGGCGACAAATACATCCCCCTTTTTCAGGTTCCGCGAATCGATACCGATCCCGGGAAAACGGCGATCCACGTTGCCACAGAGGACCTCTGCCCCGGTGGCGGACACCAGATCCCGGCCCGACCAGGCCAGGGGAATCGCACTGGAAGACAGCTCCGGCGTCACGTTCATGAGCCACCTGCCGCGGCGGGCCGCTGGCCCAGGACGCGCCGGGCAACCTCTCGGTCGTCGAAGTCGATGGTCCGATCCGCCAGAATCTGGTAGGTCTCGTGCCCCTTGCCGGCGATGAGTACCGCATCGCCGGGGCCGGCGGTTACGATGGCCCGCTGGATCGCGCTGGCGCGGTCCGGTATCGCCGTCCATCGGTCGGCCGTCGCCGTGCGGCGAATCCCTGGCAGAATCATCTCGATGATCGCTTCGGGCGCCTCGCTGCGGGGATTGTCCGAGGTGACCACCACGTAATCACTCCAGCGACCGGCGATTTCGCCCATCTGCGGCCGCTTTCCGGTATCCCTGTCGCCGCCGCAGCCGAAGACGCAGATCAATCGTCCCGGGGTCAGGGGTTTCAGGGCCCCCAGGGCGTGGTCCAGGGCATCGGGGGTGTGGGCGTAATCGATATAGATGTGGCGCCCCGCCGGGTCGAAGACCGGTTCGAGACGGCCCGGAATTCGTGTCACCGCTGCCATGGCCTCGCCGATGGCCGCCAGCGTCACGCCGGCGGCAAGGCCGCAGGCAGCGGCGGCCATAATATTGTCCAGGTTGTGCCGTCCCACCAGGGGAGAACGTATCGCCAGGCGCCCTGCGGGCGTGGACAGCTCGGCCTGGATCCCGGCGATGGAAATATCCGTCGTTACTGGATAAATCTTGTTCGCCGAATCGCTGCCCACCGTGAGGCAAGCCGTCCGCACCCGCCCGGCCAGGTCCCGGCCGAAGGGGTCGTCGGTGTTGATTACCGCCACGGCCCGCCCCGCCTTGGGACCGGCGGGAAGCCGCTCGGTAAACAGACGCTGCTTGCAGTCCCGGTAAGCCTCCATGGTGCCGTGGTAGTCCAGGTGATCCCGGGTCAGATTGGTGAAGGCCCCCACGTCAAAGAGCACGCCTTCCACCCGATCCTGGTCCAGGGCGTGACTGGAAACCTCCATGACCACGTGGGTGACGCCCGCCGAGCGCATCTCGGCCATGATCCGCTGAAGGTCCAGGCTTTGAGGCGTGGTTACCGGGTTGGCCTCCCGCTTGCCGGGATAGTGCCAATCCACGGTCCCGATCACGCCGACCCGATGGCCCCCCGCCGCCAGGATGGCTTCGACGAGCAAGCTCGTGGTGGTCTTGCCGTTGGTGCCGGTGATGCCCACCACGAAAAGCGATGCCGCCGGCCGTCCGTAAAAGGCCGCGGCCAACTGCCCCAGGGTACGGCGGGGATCGGGGCTGTAGACCACCGGCACATCGGTCTCAACACGGTGGGCGGCCAGCACGGCGGCCGCACCTTCGGCCACGGCCTGCTGGATGAAGGCATGGCCATCCATCCGCTGGCCGGCCACGGCGACAAAGAGATCCCCCGGGGTCACCCGGCGAGAATCGTAGCTGAGGCCACGGATCTCCGGATCGAACCGGGTATCCCATTCCAATGGCGGGGCAGCGGCGGCCAACAGCGCGGAGAGCTTCACCCGGTCACCTCGCTTTGACGGGCCAGAATCACATCCCCGGCCGGGGGCGCCGCCGGCGGGACGTGGAGGTAATCGAGGCCCTTTTGGGTAATCTCCCGAAAGGCCGGGGCCGCCACAACACCGCCGTAGTGCGCCCGACGTGGCTCGTCGATGGACACCAGCACGACGAGGCGCGGGTTTTCCAGCGGTGCAAATCCGACGAAGGATCCGATGTAGCGGCTCTTGGCATACCCGCCGGACGGGTCGACTTTCTGGGCCGTGCCGGTCTTGCCCCCGGCGGTGTAGCCGCTCAGGGCGGCGTTGGTCCCGGTGCCGCCGGCGTGGACCACCGTCCCCAGAATGGCGCGGAGTTGCCCGGCGCAACGCGCCGACACCACCCGGCGCAGCGGCCGCGGCACCACGCCTTTCACCAAGCGGCCCGCGGGATCTCGAATCTCCTTGACGAGGTAGGGCTGCATCAAAACACCGTCATTGGCGATGGCCGCCGTGGCCGCCGCCAGTTGCAAGGCCGAAACACTGACGCCCTGGCCGAAAGCGATGGCCCCGGCATCCACGTGGGTCCACTGACCGTGGGCCGAGAGGCGCCCCCCGGTTTCGCCGGGAAAGTCAATGCCCAACGGTTGGCCGAAATTGAAGTCCGCCAGTGCCTGATACAAGACCTGGTGCCCCAGGCCCTGACCGATTTTCACGGCGCCGATATTGCTTGAGCACATCACCACGTCCTGCAGGGTCAGCCATCCGTGGGGTTTGGTGTCATGGATGGTGTGCCGGCCGATGCGATAAGACCCGTTCTCGCAGAAAAAAATGCTCTGGGGCGCGTATCCGCCGCGATCCAGCGCCGCGGCGGCAGTGAAGATTTTCATCGTGGAACCGGGCTCGAAACTGTCGGCCACGATCCGGTTACGCCACAACTGCGGCGTGGCCCGCGTATAGGTGTTGGGGTTGAAAAACGGATAATGGGCCATGGCGAGAACGGCGCCGGTGGCCGGGTCCATCACCAGCGCCATGCCGGATTTTGCCTCGTACTTCGTCACGGCCTGCTCGATGGCTGTTTCGGCCAAGTGCTGAATGGTGGAATCGATGGTCAACACCACGTCGTTGCCCACCGGCAGCCGGGCCGACTGGTCGTCGGCGGCGAAATGCCGCCCCAGCGCATCACGCAAAGCCCTGCGGGATGCAGCGTCCGCGTTCAGGTAGCGTTCGTAGTAGTGCTCGACCCCCTCCATTCCCTTGCCGTCGATATTGCAAAACCCCAGCACTTGGGCGGCCAGGTTCTTGTTGGGATAAAATCGCCGGTACTCGTGGTGGAAACTGATGCCTTCGAGGTCGAGCGCCTCCACCGCCTGAACCTCGTCGGGTCCGGCCTGGCGCTTGACCCAGACGAAGCTCCTCTTGCCCGCCAAACGGCGGGAAAGGGTTTCGGTGCGCAGCCCCAGCAACGGCGCCAGGCGGCGGGCCACCCTGCCGGGATCGTCGATCTGTCGCGGATGGGCCGCCACCGAGGTCAGCTCCAGGCTCACGGCCAGAGGGTTGCCACGGGCGTCACGGATGGTGCCGCGCCGGGCGGTGGTGGTCACCGAGGTTTCGTACTGGCCCTTGGCGCGGGCCGCCAGCTCCGGCCCCCACAGCACCTGGACCTGAACGGCCCGGGCGGCAACCAACAGGAACAAGCCGCAGAATCCCACTGCCAGCAGCCAGATGCGCAGACGAAGATATTTTCCGATCCGGGTGGGCGGCATCAAGGCAACCTCACGATCTGCTTGGGCGTCGCACGCCCCATGCCGAAACGGTTTGCGGCTTCGGCTTCGATGCGCTGGGGCATGCGCAAGCTGGCCAGTTCGGTTTGCAACCGCTGTTCGGTTTGGGCCATTTGCCGCCATGCGCGCCGCGCGTGTTCCAGGTTATAGCTGGCATGGGTCCATTGCACCCGGCACCAGGTGTAGACGAACATCTCGCCGATGAGGACCAGGATGAAAAAAATCCAGGCCAGCATCCAACGTCGGGATAACGATTTGTCCACAGCCTTGGTCATTTTTCCTCGAGCCGTTCGATGGCCCTAAGTCGCGTGCTGCGGGCCAGCGGATTGGCGGCCACTTCGGCCGACGTCGGTCGCAGCGGCTTTGGTGTCAACACCCTGGCCAGGGGCACGGCCCCGCAGGTACACACCGGCGCTTCCCGGGGACAGGTACACGGCCGTTCCAGACGCCGGAAGGCCCGCTTGACAAGCCGATCTTCCAATGAATGAAACGCCAGCACGCAAAGGCGCCCGCCCGGCCGAAGCAACCGGGGCGCCAATTCCAAAAACCGTTCCAGATCTTCCAATTCGCGGTTGACCGCAATGCGCAGCGCCATGAAGACCCGGGTGGCCGGATGCAGGCGGCCGGACTTGCGCCCCGCGACATCGGCCACCAACCGGGCCAACTGAGCGCTGGTGACAATGGGCGCACGGCGACGCGCCGATACGATGCGGCGGGCGATAACGCGGGCATGGCGTTCCTCGCCAAACTCGAAAAACAGACGGCTGAGGTCCTGAGCCGTCAAATCCCGGATCAAGTCGGCGGCGGTGGGACCGCTGCGCGGATCCATGCGCATGTCCAGAGGCTCGTCACGCTGGAAACTGAAGCCCCGGCCGCTGGCCTCCAACTGGTAAAGCGAGAGGCCGAGATCCGCCAGAATGCCGTCGACACGGGCTATCCCCAGTTCGGCAAGGACCTCGGGCAGTTGGACAAAGTTGCGCGCGAACAGATGCGTTTGCGTCGTCCAGGGCGCCAAGACCTGCCGGGCGTTGCCGATGGCCGCCGGATCCCGGTCCAGCCCGATGAGAATCCCCCCGGGAGAAATCCGTTCCAGCAACAGCCGGGCATGCCCCGCACCCCCCAGGGTGCAATCGGCCACGATCTGCCCCGGCGCCAGGGCCAGGGCCGCCACCACCTCCGCCGGCATGGCTGATGGGTGGCGGTAGGCCATGTTCTATAGTCCCAATCGGGCGATTTCGTTGCGCACCGCTTCCTGCTGCATGTCTTGTTCCATGGCCGCGTTCTCGCGTTCCCAGTTCTCCCGGGACCAGATCTCGAAGTGGTCCAGAACCCCCGCCAACACGATCTCGCGCTCCAGTTTGGCGTATTCGCGCAGGAAGGGCGGCACCAGGATCCGCTCCTGGCGGTCGCATTCGCAGGCAAAGGCGCCGCCGATGAAAACCCGCCGAAAACGGCGCATCGCCTCGCCTTTTTCCGCCAACGCCAGAATCCGTTCCTCGATGATGCGCCAGGCCTCGAAGGGATAGGCCACCAAGGCGCCATCCAACCGCGAGACCATCACCCCGTCCGCCCCTTCGCCCTTGATCAGGTCGCGAAAACGGGCCGGAATGATAATCCGCCCTTTGGCGTCGATGGTATGGTAGGAACTGCCACGGAACATAAGTTTTCATCCACTTTAATCCACTTGCAGGAAATAAAAGACTAGTTCATTGAAACTGTCAAGAAAAAATGTAAAGTCAACGGTGGATTTTTTACTGTAATTAACGAAGGTTATTCAACATAAAAGCGGGGGTGGAGCATAGTGGGGTCATTTATTCACACCCCAAGATTTTGTCGTCTCATCGAAGCGTCTTGACACATGTTGGGGGGACGGATAGAGGAGTCTTGCAGGAGGTGACGATGCGACGACACGACAAACAGATGGCAAACAAGCTTGACATCGAGACAGCGATTCGGGAAGCCTCGGTCTGCTATCTGGGCCTCTGCGACGGCGAAGTCCCCTACGTGGTCCCTTTGAGCTTCGGGTATGAGCCCGGCCGGATCTTTTTTCACAGCGCCGGTCAGGGCCGCAAGCTCGACGTGATCCGACGCAACCCCCGGGTGAGCTTTGCCTTTGCCGTGGATGTGGCGCCGGTCCCCGGTGATGTTTCCTGTGCCTGGACGATGCGCTACCGCAGCGTGGTGGGAGAGGGACATGCCGTCATCGTTACCGAAGCGAAGGAAAAAACCCACGCCCTCGATCTGATCATGGCCCAGTACGGCGGTGGCGCCGGGGGCTATGATCCCCGGCGCCTGTCGGCCATCACCGTGGTCCGGGTGGACATCGAGACCATGACGGGGAAACACTCCGGGTGACGCTCGAAGCTTCCCATGCCCTGGTGGACCGGGTGCGCGACCTGGCCGCCGCCGTCTTCCAAAAGGCCCGGGGCAGCCACGACTGGGATCACACCTTGCGGGTGGTGCGACTCTGCGAGCACATCGGTGCCGCGGAAGGCGCCGACATGACCGTTCTGCGGATCGCCGCCTACCTGCACGACATCAGCCGCAGCGAACAGGACGCCGCCAACGGCCGCATCTGTCATGCCGAACAAGGGGCCGAACGGGCCGAGGCCCTCCTCGCTCCCCTGCCCCTGGACCACCAGCGCCGCGCCAACATCCTGCACTGCATCCGCACCCACCGTTTTCGCGGCCGCCATCGCCCGGAAACCCTCGAGGCCCGGATCCTCTTCGACGCCGACAAGCTCGATGCCATCGGCGCCGTGGGCGTGGCCCGAGCCTACCTGTTCGCCGGCGAAGTGGGGGCACGGCTTCACTGCCCGGAAAAACCGGTAACCGAGACGGCACCCTACGGCCCTGAAGACACGGGATACCGCGAGTACATCGTCAAACTGCGACATCTTCACCGGCGGATGCTCACCGCCGAGGGGCGCCGCCTTGCCGAGGCCCGCCACGCCTTCATGACCCGATTTTTCGAGCGATTCCTGGAAGAAATCGACGGGCAGGCCTGAATGGCGCCATCTCCTGGGTCCGGAGCAAGTCGCGACACACAAGCCGCTTGACGCCCGTGGCGCGCAGCGGCTAAAACCCTGGCCAGAATCGTACGGTTGACGTTTCTCTATCCGGAAAGGAGTTTAACCCATGGGCTTGAATATCGTTTCCCGAATCGACCGCAACGTCCCCCTGCGGCACGCCCTGGTGAGCGTATCGGACAAGAGCGGACTGGAGGATTTGATCCCCGGACTGCTGGCCATCAACCCGAGGCTTCGCATCTATTCCACCGGCGGCACCTTTGCCCGAATCCAGGAAATTCTCGGACCCCGGGCCGAGGGAATCCTCACCCAGGTCTCGGACTACACCGGGCAGCCGGAAACCCAGGGCGGGCTGGTCAAGACCCTGGATTTCAAGATCTACCTGGGACTGCTCACCGAAACCTACAACCCGGCTCACCAGAATGACCTGCAGCGCACCGGGGCCGTGGCCATCGACATGGTGGTGGTCAACCTCTACCCGTTCGAAAAGACCGTCGCCACCGCCGGCACCACCGTGGAACAGGCCCGGGGCAATATCGACATCGGCGGCCCCTGCATGATCCGGGCGGCGGCCAAAAACTTCATCCGGGTGGCTTCGGTGGTGGATCCCGCCGATTATTCGATGATCCTGGACACGTTGAGCGCCAACGGGGGGGCAACGCCCCTGGCCCTCCGTCTGGCCTTGGCCAAAAAGGCCTTCGCCCACACGGCGCGCTACGACCAGGCCATCGCCGCCTACCTCGAACGGCGTCCCCTCAGCGAGGTGGACGCCTGCTACCCCGCCAATGACGGATGACCGATAACCACCCCCGGACGGACGCCGGCAACGGCGGAAGGAGCCGACTCATGGCCGAAGATCTGAAAAAAATGTACCGCACCATCGTCACGGACCATTTCCCGCCGCAAATGGAGATCAGCTTCGTGGACGACGCCCGCCGCCAGACCCTTTTTTACGAGAAGGTCACCTGGCGCATCGACGGCGAGGACAGGGGCCTGCGTTACGGGGAAAATCCCGGTCAGGAAGCGGCCTTGTACCGACTGGTGAACGGCAACCTCACCCTCGGCGAAACCGAGACGATCCAGCCCGGCCAGTACCTGGCCTCGGACATCGAACTGCTCCAGTCGGGCAAGCATCCGGGCAAAACCAACCTCACCGATGCCGACAACGCCCTGAACATCCTACGCTACTTCACCGACCGGCCCACCGCGGTGATTGTCAAGCACAACAACCCCTGCGGCGTGGCCCGCGCCGACAGCCTCGAAAACGCCTATCGGCGCGCCTACATGGCCGACCGGGTGGCGGCTTTCGGTGGCTGCATCGCCGTCAATCGCCCCCTGGATCTGGCCACGGCCGAAGCGGTGGCCGCCCAGTACGCCGAAGTGGTGGTGGCCCCCGAGTTCGAGGAGGGAACCCTGACGGTACTGGCGCGACGCAAGAACCTGCGTGTGGTGCGCATCGGCAACATCGCCCGCTTGCAGCAATTCGTCGGCCAGCGCTGCGTGGATTTCAAGAGCCTCATCGACGGCGGGATCATCGTCCAGTGGTCCTTCGTCCCCCGGGCCCGGACCGCGGCGGACCTCCAAGTCGCCCAATGCGAGTACCAGGGCGAAACCCACCGCATCCAACGGGAGCCCACCGCCGGTGAACTCGAAGACCTGCTCTTCGGTTGGCTGGTGGAGTCCGGGATCACTTCCAACTCGGTGATCTACGCCCGGGACAACACCACCGTGGGCATCGGCACCGGCGAACAGGACAGGGTCGGGGTGGCCGAAATCGCCCGGGACAAGGCGTATCGCAAGCTGGCGGACCGCTACTGTTTCGAGACCTACCAGGTTCCTTACAACGAGCTGAGCGATCCGGACCGGCGGGCTGAAATCGACGCCCGTGTGACAGCGGAAAAGGGCGGGCTCATCGGGGCGGCCATGGTCAGCGACGCCTTTTTCCCCTTCCG
>JAQVTF010000074.1 GCA_028700185.1 Desulfobacteraceae bacterium
GCGCTTTTCAGCCAGATCGAGAATCGAATGAATCCCGCTGCTCTTGCGGGCATAGACCTGGAACCAGGAGGAGAGGACCGGCACGGTGTGAAAATCGAAGAGGACCTCCCGATCGGCGTTCTGGGCCACGTCGGGCATCAGATCGATCTCGCCGCGCTGGAGCCGGTCCAATCCTTCCCCCCAGGTCCCGTAAACATAGCTCAGGTGCCACCCTTCCAAGGCGGCAATGTGCCGAATCACATCGATGAAGACCCCGGCCGGCTGATCCGCATCATCGAGAAACACCTTGGGGGGGTTTTGGTAGACGCCTACCCGGACGACCTGATCCGCCGCGGGCAGTGGTGCGGCGCAAAGACCGATGAAAAGACAAACCGGAAGGAGTAGGGCTTTGGGGAAAAATCGCCGGCGGCGAATGGAAACGCGACGGTCGGGCATCGCAGGGGCTCCTTCATGCTTGGATGGGCGAGGTCTGACTTTGAAAAGACCAAGGTTTACGGCCGGCTTCAACTGCTTCGAGCAGGGTTTGGCTGTCGGCGTCGCTTGGCCAAGGCCAGCAACTCGACGGAGTAAAGCCCCAGCGCCGTCCAGATCAGGCCGAAAGTCACCCAGCGCAATGGGGCCACTGGTTCGTGGAAGCGCAGCATGGCCAGCAAAAACATGCCACTGGGAGAAATATACTGCAACAGCCCCACGGTGGCCAGATGAATGCGCCGGGCACCGATGTTAAAGAGGAGCAGGGGAACCGCCGTGACCAGGGCTCCCCCGACTAGGAGCAGGTCGGTGCCCAGAGCGTCTCTGCCGAAAGCCCCCTGGCCGATCACGTCCAAATGCCAGAGCAGAGCGACCGCCGGAATCGACAATATCAAGGTTTCCACCGTGAGCCCCACCAACGCCTCGATGGCGGCCATTTTGCGGATGAGCCCGTAGATACCGAAGGAGAATGCCAAGGCCAGCGAAATCCAGGGGATCGTCCCGAGATCGACGGTCTGAATCGCCACCCCCAGACCCGCCAGCCCCACGGCCCAGCCCTGGCGTCGGGTGAGTCTCTCGCCGAGAAATATCATTCCCAGCATCACGTTGACCAGTGGATTGATATAGTACCCCAGGCTGGCCTGAAGCACAAAACCGTTGTTGACGGCCCAGATGTAAATCAGCCAGTTGGCCGCCACCAGCAACGCCGTCAGGCTGAGGAGGAGCAGCATCCGCGGACGCCGGAAGACGCGGACCAAATCGCGGGTCTGACCGGAGATCAGGACAAGGGGGAGCAGCAGGGCAAGAGACCAGACGATGCGGTGCAGGATGATCTCAAACGGCGGCACCTCCACCAGCAGCCGCCAGTACAGCGGGCTCAGGCCCCAGATGATAAAAGCGCCGCCGGCCGACAAACCGCCAACAAGGGGCCCAATACTTTGAAACATTTTGATTTTTAAGAAGAAACGATTCACGAAAAAACAGTCCTTGAAAAAAGAATCCCCTTTTTCCGGTGGCTCGGGCCGTTTCCCGGCGGGTCTCTCGGAGGGGAGGATTGAAGGAATTCCTAACGATTCAGGTCGGTTGTGGCCCGGTTGGGCCGTTGGCCGGTTTTCCGCCGCGCAAGAATTTGTTGACAAAAGAAAGACTTATCATTAGAAGAGGCCAGTTTGGGACCCCATCGGACCGCATGCACCACCGGTATTCATCATCATCCAAAGAGGAGTCTTGTACCGATGACGCTTACCAAGGCAGATATCGTCGACGCCCTGCCGGATAAACTCGGCCTCCCCCGTAACCGCTGCGCCGAGATCGTTGAAACGCTGCTGGAGATCATGAAGCAGACCATGGAAAACGGCGAAGATATTCTCATCAGCGGTTTCGGCAAATTTTGCGTGAACGAGAAAAAAGCACGCAAAGGACGCAATCCCGCCACCGGTGAGCCGATGATGCTGTCCAAGCGGCGAGTGGTGGTGTTCCGCTGCTCCAACATCCTGCGGGAGAAGGTCAACGGCAATCACGGTTAAGCGTTCGGGGTCGACTTTTTCCGGGCGCCTTTCACCGAGACCCGGCAGCCCCTGAGAAATTCTTGCAGCGTCTTGGCCACCTTCTCCACAAGGCCATTCGATAAAATGACCATCGACGAACATCATCCCTTCTTTCTGCAAATGCTCACCGAGCTCTACCGGCATACCAATGGCGACCCTTCCGCCAGCGCGTCGATGTACGACCTGGGGGTAGAGGCGGGCATCGACCGCCAGGATGCCCAGGAGGTGGGCCAAGCCCTGATCGGTGCCGGATTGGCCGCTATCGTGTCGCTTTCGGGCAAAATCGGCATCACCGCCGAGGGCATCGCCTGTCTTGAGGATCATGGCGCGGTGGCGCCGGCTGGAAAAGAGGGGGTGCGGCTTGGATCGGCCCCGGTGCTCCAACCGGAGGCCCAGGCGGCCGTCGAGGCGCTGGTGGCGCGCATCAAGACCGAGGCCGGTGGTCAACAGTGGCCCTTCGAGGCTTTTTCCGAGCTGACGGCCGACTTGAGAACCATCGAGGCCCAGCTCGCTTCGCCCCGCCCCAAGACATCCATCCTGCGGGAATGCCTGCATGCCCTTCGTGCCCTGCTGGAACGCAACAGCGTCCGTGGCACCCTTCCCCTCATCGACACCCTCATCGGTTAACCAACGGTTAGAGGCTTCGTGCCGCCCCGGTCAGGGTCCAGATACCGGCGACCAGAAAGAAGGCGCCGGCGGCGAACTTGATGGCCGCCGGGGGGATCCAGCGCCCCACCGCCCCACCGAGAAACACCGCCAGAAGGCTGCTGAGCACCAGGGCCGCCGCCGAGCCGAGAAACACCGAAAGCTTCACCCCATCGCATTCGGCTGAAAGGCAAAAGGTCGCCAATTGGGTCTTGTCTCCCAGCTCGGCCAAGAACACCATGCCGAAGGTGGCCAGCAGAATTTTCAGGTCCATGTCAGTTTCCCCCGGGGTCAAACGGCCTTGTCGATCATCGCCAGTGCCTTCTGGACCACGTTGTCCACCGTGAAGCCGAATTTTTCCATCAATACCCCGCCCGGGGCCGAGGCGCCGAAGTGTTCAATGCTGACCACGGCGCCGCCTTCCCCGACGTAACGCTCCCAACCCATGCCGACACCGGCTTCGATGGCCAGTCGCGCCTTGACCTCCGGCGGCAGAACCGTGCGGCGGTAGTCGGCCCCGGCCCGTTCGAAGAGTTCCCAACTGGGCAGGTTGACCACCCGGACCGCCACCCCTCGCTTCTTCAGCACTTCCCCGGCTTTCAGGGCGAGGTGCACCTCGGCGCCGGTGGCGATGAGAATCAATTCCGGTACCCCGTTGCCATCGGCCACCACGTAGCCGCCGCGGATCAGCTTGCCCCGGGTAATGCTCGGGTCGAGAACCGGCAGTTTCTGGCGACTCAACACCAGGGCGCTGGGGCCGTCGCAGCGGCTGACGGCCATTTTCCACGCTTCGACGGTTTCGTTGGCATCCGCCGGACGGATCACCGTGAGGTTGGGGATGGCCCGCAGGGCCGCCAGATGCTCCACGGGCTGATGGGTGGGACCGTCTTCCCCCACGGCGATGCTGTCATGGGTAAAAATGTAGATCACCGGCAGTTTCATCAGGCTGGCCATACGGATCGCCGGGCGCATGTAGTCGGCAAAAACGAGGAAGGTGCCGCCGTAAGGACGGATCCCGTGGTGCAGGTACAGGCCGTTGAGGATGGCCCCCATGGCGTGTTCCCGGACCCCGAAACGGACGTTGCGGCCCTCGTAGCTTTCCTTTTGAAACTCGGGGGATCCGTTGATGAAGGTCTTGTTGGACGGCGCCAGGTCCCCGGATCCGCCCATGAGGGTGGGGAGGCAGTCCGCGATGGCGTTGAGTACTTTTCCGGACGCGGCCCGGGTTGCCATGGGACCGTCCTGGGGCGTGAAGACCGGCAGATCGGTGTCCCAACCGGATGACATGTACCCGCAGACGGCGTTCAGCCAGGCGTCGGCCAGGTCCGGGTAGGCTTGGCGGTAGGCGTTGAAGGTTTCCATCCAGGCGGCCTCGGCGGCTTCTCCGCGGGAGATGGTCTCACGGCAGTGCGCCAACACGGCCTCGGGAACGCAGAAGCGATCATCCGGGTTGCATCCCAGGCAGGTCTTGGTGAGGCAGACCTCTTCTTCTCCCAGCGGGGCGCCGTGGGCGTCGGCGCTGTCCTGTTTGTTGGGACTGCCGTAGGCGATGTGGGTGCGTACCATCACCAGGGACGGTTTGTCGGTGACGTCCTTGGCCGCTTGCAGTGCCGTGGCGAGTTCGGCCAGGTCGTTGCCGTCGGCCACGCGCACCACATGCCAGTGGTAGGCCTCGAAGCGGCGGCCCACGTCTTCGGTGAAGGAGATGTCCGTCCTGCCCTCGATGGAAATCTGGTTGTCGTCATAAATGCAGATCAGTCGTCCCAGGCCGAGATGTCCGGCCAGGGAGGCGGCCTCGGCGGACACCCCTTCCATCAGGTCGCCATCGCCGCAGATCACCCAGGTATGGTGGTCCACCAGGGTGTGTTGGGGACGGTTGAACCGCGCCGCCAGGTGACGTTCGGCCATGGCCATGCCCACCGCGTTGGCGAATCCCTGCCCCAATGGGCCGGTGGTGGTTTCCACGCCGGGCGTGACCCCCAGCTCGGGATGGCCGGGCGTGCGGCTTTTCCATTGGCGGAAGTCTTTGAGGTCATCGAGGCTCAGGTCGTAGCCGGTGAGGTAGAGCAGGCTGTAGAGGAGCATCGAGGCGTGGCCCCCGGAAAGCACGAAACGGTCGCGGTCGAGCCAGTCCGGCTTGCGGGGGTGGTGCTTGAGAAACCGGGTCCAGAGCAGGTAGCCCACCGGGGCCAGGCCCATGGGGGCACCGGGATGGCCGGAGTTGGCTTTTTGGATCGCGTCCATGGAGAGGGTGCGGATCGTGTTGATGCTCAATCCATCCAGATCGGCGGCGGAAACCGACGGGTTGCAGGTCATGATGATCTCCTTTTGGTGGCGGCCCGGCCCCGGCCGGGAGCCCGGGGGTGGGGAACGATGCGTTACAGCGGTATCCAAACCGCGGTGGCTCAAAAAATTGATCGGCTTGATACAATGGTTTAGCGAGGGATGCAAGCCCGGGGGAGAGAGGCGTGGACGGACACGGACCTTCACGGACATGCACGGACCGCCCGGGGATGTCCGTGTCCGTCCGTGAAGGCCCTGTCTGTCCACCTTCGTCCGTGGACCGTTCTTACAGCGCCCGCAAAAACTCCGGTTTCAGCGCCACCCGGCCGGCAAGGGCCGCGTCGATGAGCGCCAGGGTGCGTTCCTTGTCCTCGGGCAGTTTGGCCCGAATGGGCAGGTAGTTGGAGGCGTGGTTGGCGTGGAAGAGCCCGTTGGTGAGATCGGTATGGGCGATCATGGTGCGCAGTTCGGCCAGCATGCCCATGGGGTCGGGCAGACGGAAACGGCCCGCCCGGTAGTCGTCGTAGAGGGGGGTTCCCGGAATCAGCATCAGGCTCAATGCGCCCACGTACTCGGGATCGATGGCGGTGAGCACCCGACCGGTGGCCTCGGCATGGATGGTCGAACGCTCGACGCCGGCCAGGCCGAGCAGGACGGTGAGGGACAGTTTCAACCCGGCGGCCCGCGCCTTGCGTCCCATGTCAATCATGCGTTGGCTGTCGGCCCCCTTGCGCACCGCGGCCAGGGTCTCGTCGTCGCCGGACTCCAGTCCCGTGTAGGCGATGCCCAGGCCCAGAGACACCAGTTCGGCCAACTCGGCATCGGATTTCATCGCCAGGCCCTTGGTGTTGGCGTAGACCCCGACCCGTTCCACCCAGGGCAGCTGTTCGCGGACGGCGGTGAGGATTTTCACCAGGCGTTTCTGGGGGACGATGAGGGCGTCGCCGTCACAGAGGAAGACCCGCCGCTGGCGTCGGGCGTAGCGGGCGGCAAAGGCGATGTCCTCCATGATGACCTCGTCGGGCTTGATCTTGAAGCGTTCGCCCTTGTAAGCGCCGCAGAAGGTGCACTTGTTGTGGCTGCAACCGACGGTGATTTGCAGCAGAATGCTGTCGGCCTCGCTGGGCGGCCGGATGATGTTGCCTTCGTAGTGCATGGGGCTGTTCCTTGGCGATCAATGGATGGGTTGCGGTTTCAGGTCGGCCCGGTTCGACGGGGCCGACGGGTTTATGCCGTCCGATTTTTGATCCTCAACGTAATGCATCCCTTTCCCCTTTTCAAACCGCGGCGTGAATTCCGGCGGCGGTCCAGCGTCGGCACCGGTGAGGCAATGATTTCAATCTCAGTGGCCGACGGGCCCGGGCGCCTACGGCGCCGGATTTGCCCTTGGCGTCTCCTTATGATATCGATATTTTTTTCATTTAACAAAGCGCGTTTTGGGTGGCCAGAACGAGAAAGGAACCGGCCATGGCAGACTACCAAGTCGTTTTTCAGCCTTATGACAAGTCGATTCGTGTTCCGGCGGGGACGAACCTGCTGCGGGCGGCGATGGAAGCCGGGGTGCATATCAACGCCTCTTGCGGTGGCAGCGGCAGTTGCGGCAAGTGCCGGGTCATCATCACCGAAGGGAGTGTGGAGGGCGGACTATCGGCGCGGTTGCGCGAAGACGAGATCGCCCAGGGATATCGCCTGGCCTGCCAGTCCACGGTGGTGGGCGATATCACCGTCACGGTGCCCCTGGAATCCACCGTGGACGCCAGCACCTTGGACAAGCGGGCCGCTCCGCGCCACACCGCCCGGGTCAAGGCTTTTGATTTCGAGAGCATCAAGGAGCAGGGCTTCTTCGTGCCGCCGGTGGATAAGATTTTCGTCGATCTGCCGGTTCCCACGGCGGCGGACCACGAGCCGGATCTGACCCGCCTGATCAACGCCCTGCGCCAGCAGCACGACGAGCATCAGCTCTCGCCGGATCTCCCCTTCATGCGCAAGTTGCCGGATACCCTGCGCCAAGAAAATTTCAAGTCCACCGTGACCATTTTGCGGCCGGTGCGCGACGCGCGCGGCAACCGGCTGGTGAACATCGAAGCGGGCGATACCCGTGAGCGGCTCTATGCCCTGGCGCTGGATATCGGCACCACCACTGTCTTCGGCCAGGTGGTGGATCTGCGTACCGGCGAAGCCGTGGCCCAGCATGGGGATTTCAACGGCCAGATCCGTTTCGGAGAGGATGTGATCACCCGTATCACCCTGGCGGAAAAGCCCGGAGGCCTGGATCAGCTCAATCAGGCGGTGGTGGATACCATCAACAAGGTGATCGCCCGGATCCTGGCCGAGGCCAAGATCGATCCGGGAGAGATTCCCACCATCACCATCGCCGGCAACACCACCATGACCCAACTGCTGCTCAAGATCAATCCGAGCTATATTCGCCATTCCCCGTACGTGCCGGCGGCTACCCTTTTTCCGCCCATCCTGGCTGCGGACATCGGGCTGGAGATCAACGATCATGCCCGGGCCCTGGTCTTTCCCCAGGTCTCCAGCTACGTGGGCGGAGACATCGTCGCCGGGGTGATGGGCTCCGGGATGTACCGCAGTGCCGAGACCACCCTCTACATCGACATCGGCACCAACGCCGAGATCGTCATCGGCAACAAGGACTGGATGGTCTGCGCGGCCTGCTCGGCCGGACCGGCCTTCGAAGGGGGCGGCATCCAGTTCGGCATGCGTGCCGAAAAGGGGGCCATCGAGGATTTTTCCATCGATCCGAAGACCTTCGAGCCGATGCTGCTCACCGTGAGCAACGCCAAACCCCGGGGCATCTGCGGCTCGGGGCTCATCAGCACCGTGGCCCGCATGCTGGAAATGGGCGTGATCAACCACCAGGGCAAGTTCGAGCGCGACCTGGACACGCCGCGCATCCGGGAGACCAACGATGTCTGGGAGTACGTATTGGTCTGGAAGGATGATACCGCCATCGGCCGCGACATCGTGCTCACCGAGATCGACATCGAAAACCTCGTCCGCGCCAAGGGGGCCATCTACAGCGGCTGCCTAACGCTGCTCAACGAGATGGGCCTCGACTTCGATGCCGTAGACCAAATTCTGCTCGCCGGGGGATTCGGGGCTTACATTGATCTCACCCAGGCCATTACCATCGGCCTGCTGCCCGACGTCGATCCCCAGCGCATCCATTACCTCGGCAACGGGTCCCTGCTCGGAGCCCGCATCAGCGCCTTGACCAACCAGGTGCGTCGCGATGTCACCCGGGTGACGGGCATGATGACCAACTTTGAACTGTCCGAGACCGCCAGCTTCATGGACCAGTATGTGGCGGCCCTCTTTCTACCCCACACCGACACCGAACGTTTCCCTTCGGTGAACGCCCGCATGGAGGCCGCCCGAAGGGAGGCCTAGGCCGGTACCCGGCACCGGCCTAGGCTGCGCCATTGCCTAAATGCTTGGCGAGATACCGTCCGGTATGGGTGGCCGGTTCGGCGGCGATCAGCCCATGAGGCGGACCGGCGAACACCACCTGCCCGCCGTCGTTGCCCCCCTCGGGCCCCAGGTCGATGACCCAGTCGGCGGCGGCGATGAGGTCGAGGTTGTGCTCGATCACCGCCACCGTGTTGCCGGCGTCCACCAGGCGCTGCAGGACATTCAGGAGTTTTTGCACATCGGCCCCGTGCAGGCCGGTGGTGGGTTCGTCGAGGATGAAAAAGGTGTGCCCCTTGCCGGGCCGGGCCAGGTGGCGGGCCAGTTTGATGCGCTGGGCTTCCCCGCCGGAGAGGGTCGGGCTGGGCTGGCCCAGGCGCAGGTAGCCGAGGCCGATGGCCGCCACGAAGGCGGCGGTCCGGTGGATCTCCCTGAAGGCGGAAAAGAAATCCGCCGCTTCGTCGAAGGTCATGGCCAGGACATCGGCGATGGTTCTGCCCTTGTAATGCACCGCCAGGGTGTCGGCGTTGAAGCGGGTGCCACCGCAGACCTCGCAGGCCACGTGGACATCGGGCAGAAAGCTCATTTCCACCCTGGGGTGTCCCTGACCGCGACACGCCTCGCAGCGTCCACCGGCCGCGTTGAAGGAGAAGCGTGCCGGCCCGTATCCCCGGGCCCGGGCCGCCGCGGTGGCGGCAAAGAGCCGGCGGATGGCATCCATGATTCCCACGTAGGTGGCCGGCACCGAGCGCGGGGTACGGCCGATGGGGCTGTGATCCACCTCGCAGACCGATGTCACGGCGCCCCAGCCGTCGATGGCGCGGCAGGCGGCCGGGTCCGGCGCCTGCCCCCCCAATCGCGCCTTCAGTCCGTGGTGCAGGGTCTGCTTGAGCAAAGACGACTTGCCCGAGCCGGAGACGCCCGTCACGGCGATGAGCATGCCCAGGGGAAATTCCACCGTCAGATCCTTCAGGTTGTTGGTCCGGGCCGCCCGCAGCGTCAATGAAGCCTTTGGGGAACGGGACCGCGGCGGGGGCATGGGGGTGTGTCCAGCCCCGGATAAAAACTTTCCCGTCAACGAGCCGGGATGTGCGGCCACTTGGGCCGGGGTGCCGGACACCACCACCGTTCCGCCCCGGTCTCCCGCCCCCGGCCCCAGGTCGATGACGGTGTCGGCGGCCCGGATCGTCTCTTCATCATGCTCCACCACCACCACGGTGTTGCCCCGGTCACGCAGCGCGCGCAACGCTTCGATGAGTCGCCGGTTGTCCCGGGGATGCAGCCCGATGGTGGGCTCGTCCAGGATATAGGCCGCCCCGGCGAGGTTGGAGCCGAGCTGGGAGGCCAGGCGAACCCGCTGGGCCTCGCCCCCGGAAAGGGTGGCGCCCCCGCGGGACAGGGCCAGGTAGCCGAGGCCGAGTCGCTGGAGAAGGTCCAGGCGGCCGTTGAGTTCGGCGAGAATCGGTTCGGCCACCGGCCGGCGGTGATCCGGGATGGTGAGCTTGTCCAGGATGGCGCCCAGGGCCGGGGCGGTCTGTGAGACCAGATCCCAGATGGTGCGCCCCTCGATGCGCACCGCCAGCGCCTGCTCGTTGAGACGGCTGCCGCCGCATGCCGGGCAGGTCACACCGGTGCGGGCATCCGCGCCGAGCCCTTCGCAGCAAGGGCAGGCCCCCAGGGGGCTGTTGAAGGAAAACCGTTGCGGATCGTCGGCGGCCGTCACCCCGACCCCGCAGGCCGGACAGATGCCGTCGGTACTGAAGGCTTGGGTGGCGCCACGGACATCGGCCACCATAAGGCTGCCATCGCCTTCGGCCAAGGCGGCCGCCACCAGGGAATCGAGGTTGTCTTGGGGAATTTGCCCCATCACCCAGGCCACGGTGTGCAACTTGAACCGATCCAGGGCCATTCCCGGTTTGAGTTTCACGATGTCCCCGTCGATCCAGGCATCCCGGCAACCGGACTTCAATGCCCGGGCCAACACCTGCTTGTGCATTCCCTTGCGGTTGGCGATCTTGGGCGCCAGGATCCGCGCCGGACGGGAGCCGTACTCGTCCCGGATCCGCGCGACCATGGCCTCCCGGGGCAAGGCGGCCAGGGGTTGCCCGCAGCGGGGGCAGTGGGGACGGCCGAGACGGGCGAAGAGCAGGCGCAGAAAATGGTAGACCTCGGTGAGGGTGGCCACCGTGGAGCGTTGGCCGGCGTGACTGATGCGCTGTTCGATGGCGACGGTGGGCGGTAGTCCCGTGAGTCGGTCCACCTCGGGGCGTTCGAGGATTTTCATGTACTGGCGCACGTAGGGGGCCAGACTTTCCAGGTAGCGCCGCTGCCCCTCGGCGAAGAGAATGTCGAAGGCCAGGGTCGATTTGCCCGACCCCGAAACCCCGGTGAGGGCCACCAGTTGGTGCCGGGGAATGTCCAGGGTGAGATTCTTGAGGTTATGCTCCCGGGCCCCGGCGACATGGATGGCCCCGTCGTTGGAATTGCCGTAACCGACTTCGGTGTCGGCGATGGTCGAAGGGGCCGTGGCTGGGAGGGCGCCGGTGAGCAGGGGTCTGAGGAAACGGCCGGTATGGCTCTCCGGGCAGGCGGCCACGGCCTCCGGGGGACCGGCGACGACAATGTGTCCTCCGGATTCTCCCCCCTCGGGGCCCAGGTCGATCACCCAGTCGGCGGTCTGGATGACGTAGGGGTTGTGCTCCACCACCACGACGCTTTGTCCCTCATCCACCAGTCGGTGCAGGGCGTTGAGGAGGGTGCGGATGTCCTCGAGGTGCAGACCGGTGGTGGGTTCGTCGAAGATCAGCAGTCGGCGGGGGCTTCGGCCGCGGCCCAGGTGGCGCGAGAGTTTGAGCCGTTGGGCCTCGCCGCCGGAAAGGGTGTTGATGGGCTGGCCCAGGCGCAGATACCCCAGGCCGACGGTGGCCAGGGGCTCAAGGGTGGCGGCGATGCGTCGTTGATCCTCGAAAAAAGCCAAGCCTTCATCCACGGTCATCTCGAAGATGTCGGCAATGCTGCGGCCCCGGTAGTGCACCGCCAGGACGGCATCGGTGAAGCGTCGGCCCCGGCAGACGGGACAGGTGAGGTAGACATCGGAGAGAAACTGCATTTCCACCCGCTCGAAGCCTTCCCCGCGACAGGCCTCGCAGCGGCCCCCCACCGTGTTGAAAGAGAAATGGCCCGGACCGAAGCCGGCGGCACGGGCCGCTTCGGTGTCGGCCAACAGTCGGCGGATCGGGTCCAGGGCCTTGGTGAAGGTCAAGGCATTGGCCCGCGGCGTGCGGCCGATGGGATGCTGGTCCACCAGTTCCACGTCGGCAACGGCACCGGTGTTTTTCAGACGGCGATAATCGCCGGGGCGGCCTTGGTCCTCGCCCTTTTCCCGTTTCAGTGCCCGGTAGAGCGTCTCTTCCACCAGGGTGGACTTGCCCGATCCGGAAACCCCGGTGACGCAGACGAAGCGCTGCAAGGGAACGGCGGCGTCGATTCCCTTCAGGTTGTGGGCGGCGGCGCCCTCGACCACGAGCCACCGGGCGTCGGCGGTGTCCCGTCGTCGCGCCGGGACGGGGATGCGCCGCGTTCCGGCGAGATAGTCGCCGGTGAGGGAATCCTTCACTTGATCGGTGGGGCCGAAATAGACCAGGCGCCCACCGTTTTCCCCGGCCCCGGGCCCCAGGTCCAGGAGGTAATCGCTGCGGGCGATGACATCCGGATCGTGCTCCACCACCACCACGGTGTTGCCCTGGTCCCGTAGCCGGATCAGCGTGTCCACCAAACGCCGGGTGTCTCGGGGGTGGAGCCCGATGCTCGGTTCGTCCAGAACGTAGAGGGTATCCACCAGGGAGGCCCCCAGGGCCGCGGCCAGGGCCACCCGTTGCACTTCCCCCCCCGACAGGGTGCGGGACTGTCGGTCCAGGGTGAGGTAGCCCAATCCCGTGTCCCGGAGAAAACCGAGGCGGCTGCGGATTTCCTCCACCACGATGCGTCGGGCCTCGTCCGCCGCCGGGGCCATGGCTTTAAAAAAGTCATGGGCCGCTTCAACGTTGAGGGCGTAGATGTCGGCGATGGTTTTTCCCCCCAGGCGCCACTGGAGGGCTTCAGCCTTGAACCGGGTGCCGCCGCAACCGGGGCAGCGATTGTAGCTGCGGTAACGGGACAGGAAAACCCGCACCGGCATCTTGTAGGTCTTGGTCTCCAGCCAGTTGAAAAACCCGCGTATCCCGTAGAAACCGTCGGCCCCCTCGAAGATTGCCCGGCGTTGGGTTTCGTCAATGTCCTGGAAGGGGCGGTCCACGGGGATGCCGGCCTGGCGGCAGAAAGCCATGAGGTCCCGGTACTCGATGCGCCCACCGGTCGCGTCCCCCCAGGGCCGGATGGCCCCCTGGGCCAGGCTGAGCGCCGGGTCGGGCACCACGAGGTCCGGATCCAGGGTGATGACCCGGCCGAAGCCGCGGCAGGTTTCACAGGCCCCTACCGGACTGTTGAACGAGAAGAGGTTGGGCGACGGAGGGTTGAACGAGATGCCGCAGCGGGGGCACTCCAGGCGGGTGGAAAAGGAGAGACGCACCTTTCGCGCCAGCCATAGATCGACCCGACCGCCGCCCAGATCCAAAGCCTGCTCGATGGAGTCCACGATGCGGGTGCGATCCCGTGATCTGAAAATGGCGCGGTCGGCCACCACGTCAAGGACCGGATCGCCGTCGGCCGGGACCCATTCGGACAGGGGGAGAATGGTCCCGTCCGCTATCAGGCGATCGTAGCCGAGGCGGGTGAGGTGGGCCGCGGTGTGCCGGGGGTTTTCCTCGGCCACGGGAAAGGGAAAACTCACGATGAGTTCGGTCCCCTGGGGCTGGTCGGTGAGCTGATCCCAGACGCCCTCGGCAGTGGCCGAGGCCACCGGCCGACCGCATCGCGGGCAGTGGAGTACGGCGGCCCGGGCGAAGAGAAGCTTTACATAATCGGTGATCTCGGCCATGGTGCCCACCGTCGATCGAGAGGTGCGCACCGGGTCTTTGCGGTCGATGGCGATGGCCGGTGGCACCGCCTCGATGGCCTCGACCCGGGGACGGTCCATGCGGTCCATGAATTGGCGCGCATAGGGCGAGAAGGTTTCCACGTAACGCCGCTGCCCCTCGGCGTAGAGGGTGTCGAAGGCCAACGAGGACTTGCCGCTGCCGCTCACTCCCGAGACCACGGTGAAACGGTTGAGGGGCAGATCCAGGTTGAGGCCTTGCAGGTTGTGCTGGCGGGCGCCGCGGATCTTGATCGAATCAGGCTTCATCGTTGAGACACTCTCGTTTCAGAACGGTTCAGGCCGGCAGGATCGCGTCAAAAGTCGATCCATCTCGAAGGCCGAAAGTTGAGCCGAAACGATAAGACCGATTTTTCAATTGCCAAAGGAGACTCCCATGACCCCCAACGAATTGGCCACCTGGATGTTTCGTGAATTGTCGCCCCTGGCGCCTCGCCTGGCCGCGGCCATCAATCGCGCCCTGCTGGACGTGGGTGAAGGCAGCGTCCTCGTGGGACTGGGACCGGGCACCCATGTGGATGATCCGGTCTCGTTTACCGAGTCGGAAACCATCCGCCTCGACGGCCGGGAACCGGCCGAAGTCCTGGCCCGGATTACGGAAGTCGTCTGGCAACTGGAGGAACATAGCCGTTGGCAGGTCTTCATCGACCGCAAGGCCGGGGCCCCCGGTATCCTGGAACTCTACTACAC
>JAQVTF010000235.1:0-1289 GCA_028700185.1 Desulfobacteraceae bacterium
AAGATCTTCATCTCCTGGGGGGATCACGACCTGACGGAAAACGTTATTCACCTGTTGCTGGCAAGGATTGATGGTGCGCCGGCGGGGGTCAAGGGGATTTCGTTGTTCGTGGTGCCCAAGATCCGGGTAAACGCCGATGGGACTCTCGGCGCCCCCAATGACGTGATTTGCACCGGGATCGAAGAAAAACTCGGGTTGCACGCTTCCCCGACGGCCCAGCTCGGTTTCGGTGCTCACGATGCGTGTATCGGCTATTTGTGCGGAACTGAAAACAAGGGCCTGGCCCACATGTTTCAGATGATGAATGCCGCGCGGATCAACACCGGGGTCAGCGGGATGACGTTGGCCAGCACCGCTTACCAGAACGCCCTGGCCTACACCCGGGACCGGCGTCAGGGGCGGAATATCGCGGGAAAAACGGCGGAAGAGGTGCCCATCATCGAGCATCCTGATGTGCGGCGCATGTTGATCTGGATGAAGGCGGTCGTGGATGGCATGCGCTCCATGCTCTACACCGGGGCTTTCTGGTCGGATCTGGCCCTGGAATTGCCGGACGGCGAGGAGAAGACGCACTACCAGGACCTTGTGGATTTTTTCACCCCGATCATCAAGGCGTACTGCTCGGATATGGGTTTCCGGGTCTGTGAGACGGCGATTCAGTGCCTGGGCGGCTACGGCTTCTGCCGGGATTATCCACTGGAGCAGTACCTCCGGGACGCCAAGATCATGTCCCTGTACGAGGGCACCAATGGCATCCAGTCCATGGATTTGATGGGCCGCAAGATGACGATCCGGGATGGGGCCTGCGTGCGGGCTTTCCGGGAGGAAATCGAAACGTTTTGCCAAACCCATCGGGAGCACCCGGCACTGGGCGACCGGGTCCGGGCCCTGGCCGGGGTGGCGTCGAGACTCTGGGAGACTTCCGCCGGGATGGTGACGCTGAGACAAAAAGACCCGACCCAGTGGGCCTCGTACACGTATCCGGCGCTGCTGGCCTTTTCCGATGTCACCATGGCCTGGCGTCTGCTGGATATGGCGCTGATCGCCTACGAAGATTCACTGAAAAAAGGCAAGAAATACGATTTTCATCGCGGCAAAGTATTTCAGGCGACCTTTTTCGTGGACACGACACTGCCCCACACCTTGGCCAACATCGAAACCTGCCTGCGCACCGGACGCGAGATTGTCGAGATGCCCGACGGTGGCTTTTGACAGAGACGGTGGATCGGTTGCGTTCCGTCGAGCTGCTCGTTTTTTGACGGGTATGCGGCCAGGAGGCCACCGACGAG
>JAQVTF010000235.1:1299-3475 GCA_028700185.1 Desulfobacteraceae bacterium
GGCCGATTGTTGTGCTGAAGACACGAGGTGAAAGATGAAAGAAGTCGTTATTGTCAGCGCCGTTCGAACCCCGGTGGGGCGCTATATGGGGGCTTTAAAAACGGTAGAGGCCTTCGATCTGGGGGCCTTGGTCCTCAATGCGGCCCTTGAAAAGGCCGGAGTTGAAGCGGATCGGGTGGACGAAGTGATCCTGGGGCAGTCCTACCAGAATGGCGAATCGGTCAACATTGCCCGGATGAGCCTGCTCAAGGCGGGGTGGCCGGAGCGGATTCCCGGGGTGACCCTGGACCGTCGCTGCTGCACGGGATTGGATGTGGTGCGGTTCGCCGCCAGTCTGATTCAGTCCGGTCAGGCCCAAATCGTGGTCGCCGGCGGTGTGGAAAGCATGAGCAACGCCGAATTCTACCTTCCCGGCCGCATCAAGTGGGGCATCGGCGGAGAGCGCGGCATGCCTCGCGGCCACGGAGACCTCTCCATCTGGGGGCTTCCGTTTTACGACCGCATTCAGCGGGCGAGGGTCATGTCTCAGCCGGTGGAACGTTATGGCGTCTTGCCTTCCATGATGTCCTGGGCGGAAACCGGTGCCGCCGAGGAAGGGATCTCACGGGAAGAATGCGATCGGTGGGCCCTGGAAAGCCATCAGAAGGCCTGCGCCGCCATGGCCGCCGGGAAATTTGATGACGAGATCGTTCCGGTCCAGGTTCCCCAGCCAAAGGGGGATCCGGTGGTGGTGACCAAGGATGAGAATCCGCGGGCCGATACCTCGCTGGAAAAACTTGCCAGGTTGAAGCCGGTGCTGGGCGGGGTCTGCACCGCCGGCAATTCCTCCACCGAAAACGACGGGGCGGCCGCAGTGGTGGTGATGTCGGCGGAAGTGGCCAACACCCTTGGTTGCCGTCCGCTGGCGCGGTTCGTCTCTTGCGCCGTGGCCGGGGATGATCCCCGGCGGGCTTACCGAACGGTGCCGGTGGCGGTGGAAAAGGCGCTGGCCATGGCCCATCTCCGGTTGTCGGCGATGAATTTGATCGAAATTCAGGAAGCCTTCGCCGCCCAGGTGTTGGCGGACCTGAAGCAGATGGGGGTCGGACCGGATGATTACGGCAAGGTCAATGTCAATGGCTCCGGAATCTCCCTCGGCCATCCCATCGCTTGTACGGGCACCCGGGTGCTGGTGAGCATGCTCCACGAGATGCGGCGGCGGGGTGCGCGCTACGGGCTGGAGTGTATCTGTGGCGGGGGCGGTCTTGGCATCGCCGGAATCATGGCGGCGACCGATGGTTGACGACAAGGAGGACAGACAGTTGAAACGGACGATTCAGGAAGTGGTGGTGGTGGATGCGGTGCGCACGGCATTCGGGCGGGCCGGTGAAAAAGGCATTTTTTGGAAAACCCGCGCCGATGATCTCTCCATCACGGTGCTCAAGGCCCTCGCCGAGCGCAACCCGGCGGTAACGGTGGGCATGATCGAAGACGTGATTTGGGGGGCCACCAATCAGATCGGGGAACAAGGCGGTACCATCGGCCGGATGATCTCCATGCTGGCCGATTGGGGCTGGGAGATTCCCGGTTGCTCAGTGGATCGGATGTGCGCCGGCGGTCTCACCGCGGTGGGGTTTGCCACCGCCGCCATCGCCGCCGGCACCGCCGACTGCCTCATCGCCGGTGGGGTGGAGCACATGGGGCATCTGCCCATGGGGTACATGCGGGACAACCACCCCCGGGCGGAAGTGGCCTTGGGGGACAAGACGGCCTTCAACATGGGGTTGACCGCGGAGAACATCCACGACCGGTTTCCGGAGTTCACCCGTGAGATGTCCGATGCCTATGCCCTGGAAAGCCAGCAGAAGGCCGATAAAGCCATCCGTGCCGGCAAGATGAAGGACATGATCATTCCCATGAACGTCACCCTCGCGGACGGTTCCGAAATTCTGGCGGACACCGATCAGCATCCCAGACCGAATACCACCCTGGAGGGGCTGGCCGCCCTGAAAACCCCCTTCCGGGAAGACGGACGCGTGACCGCGGGAAATGCGTCCGGTCTCAACGACGGCGCCGCCGCCGTACTCTTGATGAGCCGGGAAAAAGCCGATTCGCTGGGGCTCCAGCCGGCAATGCGGTGGGTGTCCACCGGCGTGGCGGCGGTGGATCCGAGGGTTATGGGGACCGCTCCGGTCCC
>JAQVTF010000236.1 GCA_028700185.1 Desulfobacteraceae bacterium
CGCGAAACCCTGGAACTGGCACGGGACCCGCTGCGGCTGGTGATGGCGCTGTTTGGCAGCCTGATCCTGATGGTCATCATGGGCTACGGCATCACCATGGACGTCAACAACCTCAGCTACGCCGTGCTGGACCGGGATCAAACCATCCTGAGCGAAAACTACACCCTGGCGCTTTTCGGTTCACCCTATTTCGTCCAAAGGCCGGCCATTGCCGATGATGCCGATCTCGACCGGCGCATGCGCAGCGGCGAGCTCTCCCTGGCCATCGAGATGCCGCCGGGCTTCGCCCGCGACCTGCTGCGCGGCGCCCCGGTGCAGATCGGCGCCTGGATCGATGGGGCCATGCCGCAACGGGCCGAGACCATCCGGGGCTATGTCCAGGGCATGCATCAGAAATGGCTGGCGGAAGTGGCCGCGCCCCGCCTCGGCCTGGACCTGGCCGCCGGCGCCGCCACCATCGAGACCCGTTTCCGCTACAACCCGGAGGTCAAGAGCCTGCCGGCCATGGTGCCGGCGGTGATCCCCCTGCTGCTGCTCATGATCCCTTCCATGCTCAGCGCCCTGTCGGTGGTGCGGGAAAAAGAGCTGGGATCCATGATCAACTTCTACGTCACGCCGACGACGCGCAGCGAATTTCTGATAGGCAAGCAGATCCCGTACATCGTGCTGGCCATGGCCAACTTTTTTTTGATGAGCCTGTTTGCCGTGACCCTGTTCGATGTGCCGGTGAAGGGAAGCTTCGCGACCCTTGTGCTGGCATCCCTGCTCTTCGTCTCTTTTTCCACCGGGTTCGGTCTGTTGGCATCCACTTTCACCCACAGCCAGATCGCGGCGATGTTTCTCGCCATGATCGGCACCATGCTGCCGGCCATCCAGTTCGGCGGCATGATCAACCCGGTCTCGTCCCTGGAGGGCATCGGCCGGGTGATCGGAGAAATCTACCCCGCCACCCACTACATCCTCGTCAGCCGCGGCGTGTTCAACAAGGCCCTGGAAATGGGCGACCTCCATCACGCCCTGGTCCCCATCGGCCTGGCGGCACTGGTGATCCTTGGTCTTTCCATCTGCCTGTTGAAAAAGCAGGAGCGATAGCGATGAATCGGGTTTCCAATATCTACCGGTTGGGGGTCAAGGAGCTGTGGAGCCTGGCGCGGGACCCGATTCTCCTGGTGCTGATCGTCTACAGCTTCAGCTTCCAGATCTACATGGCCGCCACCGGAATTCCCGAGCAACTCAACCGAATCCCCATCGCCATCGTCGACGAGGACGACTCCCCCCTGTCGGCGCGCATCGCCGCCGCTTTTCTTCCCCCGCAATTCATGCCGCCGCAGCGGGTGAGCATCGAGGCGGTGGATGCGGGCCTGGATGCGGGCCGCTACACCTTCGCCCTCGACATTCCCCCCGATTTTCAGCGCGATGTGCTGGCGGGCCGAAGCCCCACCGTCCAGCTCAACACCGACGCCACGCGCATGAGCCAGGCCTTCACCGGCAGCGGTCACGTGCAGCAGATCGTACTCGGAGAGGTGAACGAATTCGTCCAGCGCTACCGCGGCAGTCCGCCACCGCCGGTGGAGCTGGCGCTGCGGGTGCGCTTCAACCCCGCCTTGACGCAATCCTGGTTCGGCTCGGTGATGGAGATCATCAACAACGTGACGATGCTCTCCATCGTGCTGGCCGGCGCCGCCCTGCTGCGCGAGCGGGAGCACGGCACCATCGAGCACCTCCTCGTCATGCCCGTCACCCCCGCCGAGATCATGCTGGGCAAGATCTGGCCCATGGGACTGGTGGTGTTGCTGGCAACGGCGTTTTCACTGTCCGCCGTGGTTCGGGGAGCCCTCGGCGTCCCCATCGAAGGCTCGATGAACCTGTTTCTCGCCGTGGCGGCGCTGCAGCTCTTCGCCACTACCGCCATGGGCATCTTCATGGCCACCCTGGCCCGCAGCATGCCGCAGTTCGGCCTCTTGATCATCCTGATCCTGCTGCCCATGGAAATGCTTTCCGGGGGCGTAACGCCCCGGGAGAGTCTGCCGTTGCTGGCCCGACACCTGATGGAGCTGGCGCCGACGACCCATTTCGTCGCCTGCGCCCAGGCGATCCTCTACCGGGGGGCCGGCCTGGCGGTGATCTGGCCGCACGCCCTGGCCCTGGCCGCCATCGGCGCCGTGTTCTTCGCCCTCTCCCTGGCCCGTTTCCGCAAGGCCATCGGCCAGATGAACTGACGCGGCGCTTTTTCAGCCACAGGCCCTGCTCGGGAAGGAATGACGGAAAAAGGAACGCTTCCGCCATGCTTCGGCACCTCGTCGCCCCGGTCGATAGCTCCGGGCCAGGCCGAACGACTGAAAATTTTTCAGCTCTGCAATTCGATGATCCGGGCAAAGTGTGCCGGCGCCACGGGCATCACCGACAGGCGCTGGCCCTTTTTCAGCAGGGCCATGCCGGTCAGCGCCGAATCGGCGCGCATCTCGGCCAGGCTGATCAGGCGGGAGAACTTTTCCTCGAAGCAGACATCCACCAGGAACCAGATGGGGTGGTCGATACGGCTGCGCGAATCGTAATAATGGCTCGCCGGATCCAGGGCCGTGGGGTCGGGGTAGGCGGCGCTGCAAACCCGGGCCAGTCCCACCACGCCGGGCGGAGCGGCGTTGGAATGGTAAATCAGTACCCGGTCGTCCGGGCGCATCTGGTCGCGCATGAAGTTGCGCGCCTGGTAGTTGCGCACCCCTTCCCAGGCGGTGCGCCCGTCCCGGGCCAGGTCATCGATGGAATAGACGGACGGCTCGGTCTTCATCAGCCAATGGCGGGGAGGCTTTTTCATTGAACGCCATCCTTGGGGCTTCCCTGTTTCGTTCCGGTGGTTATCATCAGATTCAATTTTCAGCACCACCGCCGGCCACGGTGGTGCCCGGTTTGGCCAAACAGGTGACGGCGGGTTTGGCAAATGCCGGATAAACTTCCGCCGTCTCGTTCCGACTGAATCAGAACGCGTCCACCCCCCCGCCCCCGGTCTTGTCCCCCGGCCCTTCCGCCCGATCCGCCTGCAGCGACTCGATGCGGCTGACGAAATAAATGCCGATGAGGTACTCCGGCTGCCCCAAACGATTGATCCGGGGCAGCACCACCAGCCAGTCGCCGTGGCTTTCCCACAACAGCACCTTTTCCGCCCCCTCGCTCCGGTCCAGCGGTTGGCCGTACTTGTCCTCGAGCACCCGCAGGATCTCGGCGCCGGCCGCGTTGGCCAGGATTTCGAAGAACAGCGGATGCCGGGTCTTCTGGTCGAAGACCAGGCGCACCTTATCAAAGGCAGGGCTGTTGCGGGTGGGGTAGTTGTAGCGCAGGGTGAGGACGTCGTACTCCACCCGCTCGCGAAAATCGTTGTTCAGCCGCCGGTTGAGCCGGTGGAGATCCGGCAGAAAGCGCGCCAGCCACCCGGGACGCTGGAACTCCAGGTCCACCAACCCCCGCCGGGCCAC
>JAQVTF010000075.1:0-6494 GCA_028700185.1 Desulfobacteraceae bacterium
TTTTTTATTCCTGGGAATCCATACCCGACACCATCCCCAACTGACGCCTTGGGCGAGGCGTTGGTCAATGCCTGCGCACCGACTGTCAGAGGCCCAAAGTGCCGGTCGCGGAACGGATTACGAAATTCGCATCGACAAAGAATGAAAAATAACTACAATCCGTTGACGCAAATATCTAACCGAAAATCACCGCTTTGTGGTAAAGTTTATCAAGAAAAAATAAACTTTATCTCCACCACCACCCATTGCACAGAAATGGAGGTTGATTCCCATGTTCCGGCATATCCTGGTCCCCTCCGATTTTACCGAGAAAAACCTCCATGCCGCCAGGATTGCGATGCAGTTGGCCAAACTGCAGGCCGATGCCAATGTCATCCTGCTGCATGTCATTGAGACCATTGAAGGAACGGAGTACGACGAATTCGAGGCTTTCTACCAGAAGCTGCACAAGCGCGCGGTTCGGATGATGCAAAAACTCGTCGAATCCCTGGGACCCGAGGCGTCCGCCGTGCAAACCGCCATCGCCTTCGGCAAACGCGTGCCCGGGATCATCCACTTCGCCGCTGAACATCAGGTGGACCTGATCGTTCTCGGCTCTCACAAAATCGATCCGGAGCAGGTCCCCGAAGGCCTCGGTACCATCAGCTACAAGGTGGGCATTCTTTCTCCCTGCCCCGTGCTGATGGTGAAATAAGTGCCTGGACCGATGAAACGCCACACGCCTGAGCAACGCCCGGCCACCTTTATCCGGCCAGCCGCCGGATTGTTTCCCGCCGCGGATTTCATTTCTTTGAACTCGGCGGCAAGTTACTGAAGTTCAGTTTTTTCCCGTTTTTCATCGAATCCCCGCCACCCGTTCCGCCGTCAGGGTCACCGCCGCCCAGTCGCGTTCGATCTGGCCCCAAAGCAGATAGGGACGGCCGGTCTCCAGCAGGTGGCCATAGCGGTCGTAGGCCCGCGGGAAAAAGGTGGCCTCCACCGTCCCGGTTTCGTCCTCGAAGGTGAGAAACTCCATGGGCTCGCCCCGTTTGGTGCGCACCACCTTGCCGGTGATCAGCCAGCCGGCCACGCAGACCCGGCAACCCGCGTAGCGGGGAAGGTCGGCGGCGGGGATGCGGCCGGTACTTCGCAGACGGTCCTGCAGAAGCGTCATGGGATGACGATCGCAGAGAAAGCCGAGGACGGCGTACTCGCGACGCAACCTGCCGAGGGGATCGTCCGGCGGCAGATCCGGCAGCGCCTCTCCGGTGTCGTCCTCGAACAGTCGGCCTGGCACCGGCCCTCGGGCCTGCCGCCGGAGCCAGCGCGCCAGGCTCCAGGACAGGGTGGCGCGGGCAGCGCCGGGGGCCAGGGGATCCAGAGCCCCGGCGGCGATCAGTGCCCGGGCCTCGTCGGCGGAGGGCCTCGCCCGATGGAAAAAATCTTCCGGGCCGCGATACGGACGGTCCCGGCGGCCGGCCACGATCCGCTGGGCCGTTTCCGTGCTCAGGCCGGCCACCGATGCCAGCCCCACCCGCAGTTGGTCGTCGCTTCCGGTCCAGCCCACATCGCTGCGGTTCACGTCCGGCGGCTGGACGGTCAGACCGATCCGGCGCGCTTCGGAGACATAGGCGAAAGTGGTGTAGAACCCGCCCTGGTTGCTGATCACCGCCGCCATGAAGGCCGCCGGGTGATGGACCTTCAAATACGCGGCCTGGAATGAGACCCGGGCATAGGACGCGCTGTGGGGCTTGCAGAAGCTGTAGCCGGAAAAACTCGTCATCTGGTCCCAGACCGCCGCGATCACCCTCTCGTCCACTCCCCGGGTCCGGGCCCCGGCGACGAACCGCTGGTGAAAGTCCGCCAAGACATGATCCCGGTCCTTCTTGCTCATCACCTTGCGCAGCCGATCAGCCTCGGCGTCGGAAAATCCGGCCAGGGCCATGGCCACCAGGGACACGTCCTCCTGGTAGACCAGCATCCCGAAGGTATCGTCCAGAACCCCGGCCAGGGCCGGGTGCAGCGGCTGCCACGGGGCCCCGTGGAGGCGCTGAAGATATTGGCGGATGCAGTCGTTGGCCGCCGGCCGGATGATGGACGAGTGGATCACCAAATGCTCGAAATCGCCCACTGCCGCCTTCTGCTGCAACAGGCGCATGGCGGGGCTCTCGATGTAGAAGCAGCCCATGGTGCGCCCCTGGGCCAGGGCTTCGCGGGTGTCGAAATCATCCTCCGGCACCCAGCGGGTTTCGTCGAAGGCGATGCCCGCCGCCCGCACCCCGGCCACGGCGTCCCGGATCACCGCCAGGCTGCGGTTGCCGAGAAGATCGATCTTCACCAGCCCGGCCGCTTCCACCCCGTCCTTTTCCCACTGGAGAATCGGTACCCCCTTCGGGGCCCGCTGTACCGGCGCATAGTGGTCGATGGGGGACGGGGTGATCACCACCCCGCCGGAATGAACCGACAGGTGACGCGGGATACCGATGAGCCGCCGGGACAGGTCCAGGATCTCGGGCCAGGGAGGGGGAAAATCCAGATGGCGGCTTTCCGGCCGCCGCCCCAGGGCCTCGGCCAGGTCTCCCTCGGCCAGCTCCGCGCTGCGGAAGGCCCACGGCAGGCGCCGGGTGACCCGGCCGATCTCGGCTTCGGTGAGGCCGAAGGCCCGGGCTGTCTCGCGTACCGCCATGCGCGGCTGAAAGGCGATGTGACTGCTCACCATGGCCGCGTGAATCCCCCATTGTTCCAGGACCCCGGCGATGACCCGGTCACGCTCATCCCAGGCGAAGTCCACGTCGATGTCCGGTGGATCGGTGCGCCCCGGATTGAGGAAACGGCCAAAGTAGAGATTGTAGCGCATGGGACAGACGTTGGTGATGCCCAGGCAATAGGCCACCAGGGAGGCGGCCCCCGAACCGCGGCCACAGGTGCGCGGACTGGCGGCGACGATATCCCGCACCACGAGGAAGTAGGGGGAAAAGCCCATGCGGTCGATGACGGCCAGTTCGTGCGCCAGCCGCTCGACCACCGCCTCGGACAAATCCTCGCCGTAGCGCCGCCGGGCGCCGGCATAGGCCGCCTCGCGCAGCCATTCCACCGCGGACCGGCCGTCTGGGCCGCGCCAGGGCGGCAGCACCACGCCAAACCGCGGGCCGGTGAAGACCAACGCCTCGGCCAGGGCCTCACCGGCGTCCACGGCCCGGGGCAAAACGGCAAAGCGCCGCCGGTATTCGGCCGGCGGCGCCAGCCAGGCATCCTCGGGCGCCAAATCATTTTCCGTCACCCGGCTCAGGGGCAGATTGGTGTCGATGGCCCGCAGCAGCCGGTGCAGGTCCCGATCCGCCGGTGTGATCATCACGCTGTCGGGAACGGCCACCAGGGCAAGTCCCAGGTGCCGGGCGGCTTGGCGCAGGGGATGAGCCGCCGGCAAGGGCCGCGGGGTCATGGCGGCGGCCGTGTGGCCGGCCTGATGCACGGCGGCCAGCAGGGCCGGATCCTCGCCGAGAATCGTCAATCCCCCGCCGAGTTCGGTCAGGGCCGTCGGCAGATGAAAACCCTTTTCTAGATGACGCCGAGTGAGCAGGCGGCAAAGGTTGGTGTAGCCGCCGGCATCCTGCACCAGACAGACGGCCTGAAGTTTTTGCGCGCCGTCCGGTTGAGTCACCTCGGCGCCCACGATGGGGGTGAGCCCTTCACGAGCGCAGGCGTCCAGAAATGGCCATAGGCCGCAGAGGTTGTCGGTGTCGGTGAGGGCCAGACGCCGATAGCCCATCCGCCGCGCGGTTCGGCACAGGACCGCCGGCGAGGCCGTACCCCGGCCGAAGGAGTAATGGGAACGCACCACCAGGGGGATCATGACAGTTGTCTCGCGGTGTCAGAAGGTAAACGACCCGGCCCGTCGGCACCCCACATCGGTGTCGGCGTTGGCCCTCATTCACGAACCGCAGGGCATTGCCACCTGAAAGGTCCGACCGACCTGCACCGCCGCATCGCCGAAGCGCTGGCGAATCCGGTCGATGGCGGCCACAAGATTTTCGCGACGACGATCTTCCCCCCGCTCAGAGGCAAAAAGGCTGAGCTGGGCCGGGGGAAACACGAGCCCACCGCAGATCAGACGCAAACGCCGCACCCGCACCCGACGGGTCCAGGCCAGGGCCAGCACCCGCCGAGCCAGGGCGAAAAGCGCCAGGTCGTTGGCCGTGGCCGGATCCGCCCGCATCTGGCGAACCCGGCGCAGGCCGTCGCTATGGTCCAGGACCAGAACCAGGCGTCGGGCCGCCCGGCGGCGACGGCGCAACTCGACCCCGGCCTGCTCCACCAGCCGGTAGAGAACCGCTTCCAGCACCGGATCGGCGTGGGCGTCCGTGTCAAAGACGTGGTCCAGAACGACGGCCGGCGGCTTTTCTCCCACCGCCAGCACCTGCGTGGTATCGATGCCGTGCACCGTTTCGTGGACGAATCCGGCCCGGCGACCAAAGGGCACTTCCAGTTGACGGGGGGACAGGGCTGCCACCTGGGCCACCCGGCGCAGGTTCAATTCAAAAAGCCGGGCCAGATCATCACGTTCCAATCCGGGGAGCAGTGCCACGGGCAGCGGCGCCAGAAAGGGCGCTTCCTCCCCGGCCCCCACGATGTACTCGCCGCTGGGCTTGACCAGGCGCGAGGCCACCTTGGCCACCAGTTTGTTGGGGGCCAAGGCCCAGATGGGGTTAAGCCCCAGGTCCCGGCGCACTTGCCGGTGCAGCCGCCAGGCCACGTCCACCGGTGGCCCGAGCAACCGGCCGGTACCGGTGACGTCCACGAACAGGTGCCCATCGGCATCCCCCGGCTCGATACGTGGCGAAAAGGGCAAGGCATGGCGTAAAAGGGCCGCCATAGCCCGCTGGTAGCGATCCGGATGGGGAGAGAGCACCGTGGCGTCCCGGCAGAGGCGCCGGGCCCGCCCCACGGCCATCCCCTTTTGCACCCCGGCCCGAAAGGCTTCCTCGCTCATGTCGTAGACCACCGCCCGCGCCGCACCGGCCGGCGCCACGATCACCGGCCGCTCCCGCAGCCGTGGTTCGATGCACCGTTCGACGGCCACGGCGAAATCGGCCACGTTGAGATGGATGATGCTACGGTCCATGGCCGGTGGGGGATAGGGTTCTAACTTCATACGCGAAGGGCTTTCCCGGAATCACCGGATTGCCTTCCACCATTTCGTTCCGATGAACATGGATTCCTGCTTGTGCAGGAATGACGGAATGAGGCCGGACGTATCCGGGATCCAGCCATGGCCGCCTTGTACTCTAGTTGCCGGCGGAACTCGAAAAAGCCCATGTCGGCAACCGAGCGGGCCAGGTGATGGTTGCTCATCATGCCGCGAACGTTCAGATCCTCGACACCGATGGTATCGAACCGGCGCGTCAGATCGGTGGTGAGCTTGTGCAGGGCGTCGTTGCGCACGTTGGAAATACGGGCGTGCAGCCGCGCTATCTTCGCCTTGGCGAAATAGGTCGCCTGCGCATTGTTCGGGGCAAGCGCGATTTTGTGGGCAATCAACACAGTTGGTATCCTCTCGTGCCCCACGTCAACTATCTATAACGAACAGGTTTAGAATCTTTTGGATAGATTTCTGGCAAACTGTTTAAGCCCCCGGGCGGCGAGCAGGCCGACGAGGGTTTCGGCGTTGCGGGGGGCCTGGGCCCGCACGTGGTTGTTGAAAAAGACCGCCCCGGCAGCAACGCGGCGAGCCATGGGAACGATGCGCTGGTCGGCCCATTGCGCCAGCTCCGCCGCGCTGTAGTCGTAGTCGAACTGCTGCTGCATGTGGCCCGAGCCCCACCCTCGGGCGTTGCGGCCGTGGAAACGGACATAGAACAGCGCCGGGTTGGTCACCACATCCAGGGCCGGAAAAAGGCCGGGAAGCGGCGGCAGGTCCACCGCCGCCAAGGTGACCCGGCGCCGTTCCAGCTCGGCAAAGACCCGGTCCACGGCCCAGGAGGCGTGACGAAACTCCACCGCCACGGGCAGTCCTTCCAGCGCATCGAGCAGTTCGGCCAGGTACCTGCGGTTGGCCGGCGTGCGCTCGAAGAACGGCGGCCACTGGGCCAGCACGGCCAATAGCTGACCGCTCTGGCGCAAGGGGGCGATACCGTCGCGGTACTGGGCGACCTGAGCGCGCCAGGCGTTCGGGTCCACCTCGTGGGTCAGGGTGCGGGTGAGTTTGGCGGCAAAGGCGAAATCCACCGGAACCTTGGCGGCCATGCGGGCCACCGCATCGGCCTTGGGCATCTGGTACCAGGTGTAGTTGAGTTCGGTGACGCCGAAGCGCTGGGTGTACAGCGGCAGCATCCGCTGGGACCCGGTGCCGGGCGGGTAGAAACCGGCCGCGGTCCACTCCGCGTAGGAATAGCCGCTGGTGCCGATGCGGATCCGGCACGTCCCCGCGCCGGCTTGAACCTTTCGGGAAGACAACGCCGCCATAAGGATTCCCTTCGAGAAGCGAGGCGTACATCGGTACGCCGCAGCGCCAAGAA
>JAQVTF010000075.1:6594-13911 GCA_028700185.1 Desulfobacteraceae bacterium
CCACCTCGGTGGCCTGAATGGGCCGATGTCAAGGCGCGCAAGCCCCGAGAAGCGAGGCGTACATCGGTACGCCGCAGCGCCGAGGGGCGCAGCGCAACGCCGAGATCGGCCCATTCAGGCCACCGAGCGGTGAATGCCGACGACCTTGCCCTGCACCATCACCCGCGAAAACCCGTAATGCATCGGGGCGTAGGCCGGATTGGCCGGGCGCAGCTCGATGTGGTCCGGATGGTGGAAAAAGTGCTTGACCGTGGCCTCCTCGCCATCGATCAAGGCCACCACGATCTCGCCGTCGGCCGCGTACTGGCGCGGCTCGCACACCGCCAGATCCCCATCGAGGATCCCGGCTCCGCGCATGGAATCGCCCCGCACGCGCAGGGCGAACAGATCCCGCCCCCGGAAAACATCCCCATCGAGCACCAGACTGCCATCCCATTCCTGCTGGGCGTAAATCGGCAGACCGGCGGTGATACGACCCACCACCGGCACCTCGCGCCAACGCTGAAGCCCGGCCGCCTCTCCGCCGGGATTGAGCAAATAGATACTGCGGCTGTAGCGGCCGTCCCGACGCAGATACCCCTTTTCTTCCAGGATCCGCAGGCCTTGGGCCACGGCGGCATGACTGACGCCCAGATCGCCGGCGGCCCGGCGCAGGCTCGGGGCGCTGCCATCACGCTGGATCCGGCGTCGCAGGTAATCCAATAAACGTTTCTGCTTGGGGCTTAAAACCGGTGGCATGGGCACTCCCTCGATTCGAGATGATCTGGTTTCCAGGTATATGATCAAGATGTAAAAGTCAATGTAAATGTTTCGTACCCAATCACCTTTACATTTGTTTTCAGACCCGGCGTCCCTCAACTGAAACAGCGGCGTTCAAATCGCGCTGAAAAAATGGTATGGCAGACGCATGAAAACATTCTATGACTGTCTGCCTTGTTTTGTGGCACAGGCCATCGCGGCCCTGGAGCGTTGCGGGCTCGACGAACCGGCCTTTCAGGAGACGATGCGTGCCGTATTCGGAGAGTTGGCCCTGGTGGATTTCGCCGCCCCGCCCCCGGCCACGGTGCGCAATATCTACCGCCTGATCCGCCAAACGACTTCCACGACAGATCCCTACGCGGTGGAAAAACAACAATCCAACCACCTTGCCCAGGCCTTGGCGAAAAAATTCAGGGAAAGGATCGAAGGTTCCGATGACCCCTTCAGCGCCCGGCTCAAACTGGCGCTGGCGGCCAACAGCATCGACTACGGAAGATACGGTCGGTTGCAGGAAGAAGATGTTCTGGAAGCGATGGAAAGCGCCCTGGCGGCGCCGGTGGACCCGGATGCTGCCGCAGCGCTGCGTCAGGCGGTGGCCGAAGCGGACCGGATTCTCTATCTGTGCGACAATGCAGGGGAAATTGTCTTCGATCGTCTGTTGATCGAGATTCTGCCCACCGAAAAAATCACCGCGGTGGTGCGCGGTACGCCGGTGATCAACGACGCCACCCTGGAAGATGCCCGGGCGGTGGGGCTTACCGAAGTGGTTCAGGTGATGGGAAACGGTTCCGATGCCCCGGGGACCCTGCTGGAAACCTGCTCACCGGCGTTCCTGGATTGTTTTGCCGCGGCCGACCTGATCATCGCCAAGGGCCAAGGCAATTTCGAAACCCTGAGCGAAACGCGCGGCAAGCAGATTTTCTTTCTGCTCAAGGTCAAGTGCCCCCTCATCGCCCGGGACATCGGCGAGCCCACCGGTCGCCTGGTGGTGAAGCAACACCTTCTCCCGGCGGACGTCCCGGAACCCTGAATCCTGCTTGGAAAGAGATTCCTCGTTGCAGCCCTCCTCGGGATGACGCCACCGAACGGGACTAGGTCGTGGTGGAAACGTCCGCCTTCCCACTGGCACGGTAATAGACCACGCCCCCGGTACGGGTGGATTCCACCAAACCCTGGGTAACGAGCTCCTCCAGGTACTTGGCCACCGCGTTCAGATGCATCTGCAGGCCATCGGCGATACCGCCGGTGGTGCAGGGCCGCCGCCGCAGCAAGTCGAGCATCTCCTGGCGGCCGGCGGCGAACTCGCCCAGTTGGTGCACCCCGCGAAAATCGGCGATCACCTCGGCCTCGGGCTCAAACCGCCTGGCCAGTTCGGTCAACCGTTCCAGGGGAACCCCGTTGGCGAAATCTTCCGCCGGCGGACGACACACCGTATTGAGCTGAACCCGCTCAGGAGAAACCTCCCTGACCCGCCGGACCAATTTGTCCACCTGCGCCGAATCGGAGGTGAAGCCGTCAAGGATAAACACCTCGAGCCAGAAATGGCCGTTGAACTCCCGGCGCATGGCGGCCAGACCGGCCACCATGGTATCGAAATCGATGGATGGATGGGGCCGATTGACGGCGGCGAACACCTGCGGGTCGCCGCCGTCCAGGGACGGAATCAACAGATCCGCCCCGGCCAGTTCCTCTCTCACCTGGGGATCGGAAAGCAGCGAACCGTTGGTGAGCACCGCCACCGGGGTGTCGGTGAGGCGCTTGATCCCGGCGATCAGTTCACCGAGCCTCGAGTAGAGGGTCGGCTCTCCGGAGCCGCTCAAGGTGACGTAGTCCGGGCGTCTGGCAAGACTGGCTTGCAGGTCGGCAAGTACCGCATCCAGGGGAACGTACTCCCGGCGCTGGACCGTCAGGTCGGTGGTTCGCCCCAACTGGCAGTAGATGCAGTCGTAACTGCATGTCTTGAACGGGACAAGATCGACCCCCAGGCTGCGACCGAGGCGTCGTGAGGGCACCGGACCAAACACATAGCTTCGGGGGCGGCTCAATGTCCACCTCCGCATCCCGGTCGGTCACAGCGCTCACTGCGACCGCAGCAGGTCTGACCGGACCGTTCAAAGGAGCATCCAGCGGTGTTTCGGCCCCGGCCACCGCCTCGGCCGCCGCCCTGCCCTCCGCCCTTCATAATGAAACCGCCACCGCCATCGATGAGGCGCTCAACGGCCCCGCCGCAGTCCGGACAAGCGGCCACCGGCGCATCGCTCATGCGCTGAAAACGTTGAAAGGTCTGCCCGCAGGCGTTGCACCGATACGTGTATGTTGGCATGATGTCTTCCTTGGTCCTTCGAACGCCGGGGGATTTTCCCCGACGTCCGAAGGACGGTTGGGTCTAACCACTGGCGGGACGTTTAGACTTCCCGTCCCCCTCCCTTTTCCATGGACGCCAGACGCTGCTGGATATCATCCATCTGCCGTTGCAGGAAAGTGGCTTGGTCCTGCAAGGCGCGGCGTTCGACCTCCGGATCCGAGCCGCCGCTGTAAGGATAGGGATAAGCGGCCGGCGCCCATGCGCCCCAACCGCGTCCGTATCCCCCGAAACGACGTCCCCGGAACCCACCGCCGAAACGGCCGCCCCAGCCCCGTCCCAAACCGCCGTAACCAGCGGTGAAACCGGGAGCAGGGTTTCCGGCGCAGTATCCCAATCCGCGTCCTGTGCGGGATCCTTGGCCCATCGGGCCTGTTCTGTCTCCACCCGGCATGATCATCCTCCTTGTTGCGGGTTATGCGATACGCTTCAATGGCGGCCGTGGCCATGCCGGCGCTGGCGCCGGCGACATCCGGGCATCCGGTGGCAGGCAGCGGTGCGCCCGCGGGCCAGAAAGCCGGCCAACACCGCTTCCACCGGGCCGCAGACCTCCGCCCACACGCGGATTCCGGCCGCAGCCAAAGCCGCCTCCAAGGTCCTGGAGATCGCCCCGCAGATCAACACGTCGATACCCAACGCCCTGAGCTGCGACACCCGATTCAGGGGATCTTGCCCCGTGATGACGATATCACTGCGCCCGAGCTCCCGGCCGTTTTCCGTTTCCACGACCAAGAGCCGACCACAGACATCGAACACCGGTGACAAGCGCCCTTGCCAATGCGGGATGGCAATCTTCATGCCCTTGCTTTCAAGCAATCCACATGCCGGATTTCACAATTCGGCAAAAATTGGAAAATTTATCAAATTTTTAAGATAGTTAAATGATGCCAAGCCAAAAGTCGAAAAAATTTAAATCATGCAAAATGAAAATATGTGATTATATCATCATTGCATATTACAAAAATATCAATTGCACTTCACCATAGTTTCAAAGGAACTTTCCATGAGCAACGAACTGACACCCCACCCCATTCTGGATGCCATCAACGAAGGGGTTTTTACCGTGGATCTCCATCGACGGATCACCGGGTTCAACCGGGCGGCCGAACGCATCACCGGCGTCCGGCGCAAAGAGGCCATGGGGCGCCCCTGCTTCGAGGTTTTCCGCGCCGATATCTGCGAAACCGACTGCGCCGTGGCAAGGACCCTGAAAACCGGCCAGCCGGTGATCAACGCCGCGGCACGCATCTATACCGCCGGTGGCCACTGGGTGCCCATCCGCATTTCCACGGCCCTTTTGCGCGACGCCGACGCCCGGATTATCGGCGCCGTGGAAACCTTCCAGGATCTTACCCGCATCGAACAACTGGAAAAGAAACTGGAAGCCCGCTACAGTTTCGAAGATCTCATCGGCCGCAGCCCGGCCATGCAGTCCCTCTTCGAGCTTCTGCCCCGGGTGGCCGGCAGTGAAAGCACCGTCCTGATCTCCGGGGAATCGGGAACCGGCAAGGAATTGGTGGCCCGGGCCATTCACAACCTCTCCCACCGCCGTAAAGGCCCATTTGTGGCCATCAACTGCGGCGCCCTGCCCGATACCCTGCTGGAATCGGAATTGTTCGGCTACAAGGCGGGGGCCTTCACCGACGCCCGCAAAGACAAAATCGGCCGCTTCGTCGCGGCCCAGGGCGGCACCCTGTTTCTCGACGAAATCGGCGACGTCACGCCCGCCATGCAGGTCCGACTGCTGCGTGCGGTGCAAGAACGCAGCGTGGAGCCGCTGGGGGACGTTGACTCCACCCCGGTGGACGTCCGGTTGGTGGCCGCCACCAACAAGGATCTCAAGGCCCTGGTCCGTCAGGGCGATTTTCGCGAGGACCTGTATTACCGAATCCGGGTGGTGGAGCTTCGCCTGCCCCCCCTGCGGGAGCGCCGCGAAGACATCCCGCTGTTGGCGGCCCATTTTATCGCCAGGCTGAACCGACTTCAAGGCAAGGAAGTGGCCGGGGTTTCCAACGCGGTGCTCATGCGCCTGATGGAGCACGACTACCCCGGCAACGTACGGGAACTGGAAAACATCCTGGAACACGCCTTCGTTCTCTGCCAACAAGGGCGCATCGACATCGATCACCTGCCGCCGGAACTCCGGCCCGCCGGCACCGCCGAAACCACCCCGGCCGGCCCCATGACCCTCAAGGCCATGGAGCGGCTCATGATCACCGAAGCCTTGCGTCGCCACGGCGGCAACCGGCAGCAGGTCGCCGCCGAGCTGGGCATCGACCCCAGCACCCTTTACCGCAAAATCCGGGCCTTGAAGATCGCGTCCCCCACCGTGGACGGACGCGGGCGGCGTTTCAAACCGGTTTAATCCCAGGCAGGGTGGCCATTCCCAGGGAAGACAGGCGGCTACACTTTTTGAAAGAGGCGGTAATAGCGCAGGACTTTTTGAATGTAACGCTGAGTCTCGGGGAAAGGAGGAATGGTGCGGTACTGTTCCACCGCACCGGGACCGGCGTTGTAAGCGGCCAAAGCCAACTGGAGGTCCTGGTCGAAGCGATCAAGCATCTTCTTCAGATACCGGACCCCGCCCATGATATTCTCCTTCGGATTGAAGGGATCGGTCACCTTCAAACCCTCCAGATTGGCGGGCATGATCTGCATCAATCCCAGGGCCCCACGCCTGGAGACGGCCTGGGGATCAAAATCCGATTCGGCCTTGATCACCGCCTTGATCAAAGCCCGGGGAACACCGTGGCGTTGAGCCGCTTCGGCGATGATGGGATCAAAGCGGTTCGGTGGTCCGGGGACGGATGGGACGGGTCGCGGTTCACGCAGGTAGAATTTGTATTTGCCCGAGGTGGGGGCATTGGTGAAGTGCATCACCCCATTGCGGTCGATGAAGCGGTAAATATCCGCCCGTGCCGGCGTGGACAGTGCCGCCAGCCCCACCGCCATTCCCAAACGCCACCCCCAGCGACATATCCCGGCCCAAATGAATCGTTTCTCCTGAATCACTCAACCCTCTTCGGCGAGAAGTTCAACCGGGGTACGGTGACCGTCGGCATGAGGTTTCCTTCACTCAACTCGCTTTTTTCTTTACCGAACAAGGATTCAAGAAATCAAGTCCTTGAATGAGCGGCACAGCCTTCACAGGGGGGCCGCCCCGGATGTCGACGTCGAGGGATCGTTAGCCCCTGAGTACCAGCGGGCCTTTTCCCGAGCTTCGGCATACTGTTTGAGAACAAAATTGCGCACAAACATCGGCTTGGAGAAATAGACGCGTGAACCGTCGAGGTAGCTGTCTACCATGTCTTGCAGGACCTGGTCCTTTTGATCGGCGTCGATGAAGGTCCGCTCCAGTCGCTTTTCAAACACCACCGGATCACCGATCAGGCCGCGCACCTGCTCCGGGGCGGGGTCGGTGGCCCCACCGGCCGTCAGTACCCCATCCACCGGAATGAGGAGACGAAACACCGCCGCCACCAACCATCTGTCTCCGACCAAGGGGCGGCTGGCATCGATCACCTCCAGCCGAACGCCGCCTCCCAGGGTCTCGCTTTCGATCATGACCTGGGCACCCGTGGCGTCCCTGCTTTCCACCATCTTTCCTCCTCCCGGCTGCATCCATAGAATTTATTTTGATATTCAGCTGGTTATAATGAATTCCGGCCTTCCCGTAAAGCCCCCCCGCCAGAGAAAGCGGGAATATTTCTTTGAACCGCCGCCGCTCTATGTTAGGGCTGGAGCGATTGCCCAAAGGAGGAAAGATAGATTCTATGGCATTGCGCGGATACCTGTTCATCCTGGCCGCCGCCTTGCTCTGGGGCAACATCGGTCCATTTTCGCGACTGGCCTTCAGCCAAGGCATCGGACCGATGGAAGTGGCCTTCTGGAGGGCGGTTCTGGCCTGGGGACTCTTTGCCGTCCATGCGGCCCTTCGGCGCGAAGTCCGCCTTCACCAGCGCGACATCGGCCACCTCGTCGTCTTTGCCCTCCTCGGGGTGACGGCGTTTTACGCCAGCTACCAAGTCGCCGTGAATCGGGGTGGGGCCGCCCTGGCCGCGGTACTCTTATACACCGGACCGGCATGGGTAACGGTGATGGCCCGCCTGATTTTCAAGGAGGCCCTGACCCCGGTCAAGCTCTTGGCCCTGGGGCTTACCCTGGCCGGAGTGGTGGCGGTGGCCGCCGGCGGTGGT
>JAQVTF010000237.1 GCA_028700185.1 Desulfobacteraceae bacterium
GGGGTTGCCGCTGGGCGATGACCGGGTAAATGCCTGCCTTATGGCCACCCTCTGGCACGTGCTGAATCTGAAACGCGATGCTGGCCGGATTTTCGGCGAGCTGCGGCGGGTGATGAAGATTGGAGGCCGGCTGGCGGCCCTCAGTTTCAAGCGGGAGGACCGGCCCTGGGGGCCGCCCATGGCCCTACGGCCGTCTCCGGAGCAGATCGCCGCCGCGGTGACCCCCCACGGGTTTCGCCAGAATCTTCTGGTGGATCTCGGGGACAATTTTCTCTTGGTATTCGGCCGCCAATGATGGCCCGTGCAAATGATGGCCCGTGCATCGGCCGCCCCACCGCCTCAAGGAGAATCAATGGAGCTCATCGACCCGACCCGACCCGTTCGTGAGGGCGAGGACCTGGACACCGAACGCATCGGCGCCTACCTGGCGCGAACCCTCGATCTGGAGGGGCCGCCGACTATCCGCCAGTTTCCCGGCGGCTACTCCAACCTCACCTATTTCATCGCCGCCGGCGGCCGGGAGCTGGTCTTGCGTCGGCCCCCTTTCGGCACCAAAGCGGCCAAGGCCCACGACATGGGCCGCGAGTATCGGATTCTCAAGGCGCTGCGCCCTGTTTACCCTTACGTACCCGAGGCCCTGGCCTACTGCGAGGATCCGGCGGTCATCGGCGCGCCGTTCTATCTGATGGAGCGGATCCGGGGGATTATTTTGCGCAAGGAGCTACCCCCAGGCCTTTCCTATTCCCCCGACCAGGCCCGCACCCTGTGCCTGCGGCTGCTGGAGGCCCAGCTTGCGCTGCACCGGATCGATTTCACCGCCGCCGGCCTGGCCGACCTCGGCCATCCCGAGGGCTACGTCCAACGCCAGGTGGACGGCTGGTCCCGACGCTACCGGGCCGCCGGCACCGAGGATGCCCCGGACTTCGAGGCGGTGATGACCTGGCTCTCCGACCACCGGCCCCCGGACTGCCCCCGGCCGGGGTTGGTGCACAACGATTTCCGCCTGGACAACGTGGTGCTCGATCCAACCGACCCGGTGCGCATCATCGGGGTTCTCGACTGGGAGATGGCCACCATCGGCGATCCGCTCATGGACCTGGGCAACAGTCTGGCCTACTGGATCGAGGCCGGCGACGGCGAGGAGATGCAGGCCCTGCGCCTCATGCCCACCCACATCCCCGGCGCCCTGACCCGGGCCGAACTGGTGGCCGCCTACGGTGAAAAGAGCGGCCTGGACGTGGGCGACATCGCTTTTTACTACGTCTTCGGGTTGTTTCGTCTGGCGGTGATCGCCCAACAGATCTATTATCGCTATTTCCATGGCCAGACCCGGGACCCACGTTTCGCCGTGCTCATTTTCGCCGTGGCGGCCCTGGAGCGCCGGGCCGCGGAGGTGATCGCCGGCGGGCGGATCTGATGACCGATCACCAGTTTGGTCAAAACCAAAATACTGCTTTTGAACGCTGTCAGACACCCGAAACCGGACACCTGAAACCTTTCATCACCGTAAAATCTCGCCCCTACGGAATTCAGGGAGTTAAACAACGAGGAGCAATGCCATGAGCGACGTGTACGAACGACTGCGCCAGCGCCTGGACGACCTGGCCACCGGATTTCCCGAGACCGAACAGAAAATCGAGTTGCGGCTGCTGGGACGCCTGTTCACCGAAGACGAAGCCGAGTTTTTTCTCCAGATGAGCCCCATGCTGGAAACCCCGTCCCAGGTGGCCGGGCGGCTGAACCGGCCCGAGGCGGAAGTGGCCCAGCAGATGGAAGCCATGGCCAAGAAGGGGCTCCTTTTCCGGCTGCGGCGGCCCGATGAGGTCAAGTACGCCGCCATCCCCTACGTGGTGGGCATCTTCGAGTTCCAGTTGCCGCGCATCGACGCCGAGGTGGCCCGGGACATGGAGGAATACTACCAGCTCGCCTTCGGCCAAACCATCCAGGCCAACAAGACCCCGGTGATGCGCACGGTGCCGGTCAACCGGGAGCTGGTGTCCAAGTGGCCCGTGGCGCCCTACGACGACGTGCTCGATATCCTCGAGCAGCAAAAAACCATCGCCTTGGCCGAGTGCATCTGTCGCAAGACGGCACGGCTCAACGGCCGGGGCTGCGACAAGCCCCTGGAAACCTGCATGCTCTTCGGTTCCCACGCCGACTACTACGTGGAAAACGGCATGGGTCGTTACATCACGGTGGAGGAGGCCAAGGCCGTGGCCAAACGAAGCCAGGAGGCCGGGCTGGTGATGCAACCGTTCAATTCCCAGAAAGTGGGCGGAATGTGCTCGTGCTGCGGGGACTGTTGCGGGGTGCTGCGCTCCCTCAAGCTCCAGCCGAAACCGGCCGAGGCGGTGCAGAGCAACTATTTCGCCGTGGTGGACGAGGACCTTTGCACCGGCTGCGGCACCTGCGTGGAACGCTGCCAGATGGAGGCGGTGGCGGTTCCCGAGGAGGTGGCGCTCGTCGACCTGGACCGCTGCATCGGCTGCGGCCTCTGCGTGACCACCTGCCCCACCGAGGCCATGCGCCTGGAGCGCAAAGCGGAGGAGGCGCTTTACGTGCCGCCCAAGAGTGGCATGGAGACCTACATCAACATCGCCATCGAGCGCGGCAAGCTCTAACCGCGGGACCGTTCATCCCGGGGGTCTCTTCCGGCCCCCGGGATGCCAGCCGGCGCATCAGTCTTCTTCGGTGCATCACCCGGCTTGAAGCGTAGCCGCCGAGCCCGGTTCAGCCTTTTGGCCCGTTGGGTACACTTCAAGCGGCCAGGAGACGATCCGCAGAGGGGTCTCGCTTGTATTCCACACCCATGGCATCCTCCCGAGGATCGGGCAGAGACCGGAAATCCATCTTTTCGCCGGGACCTTCTCCGCTCCGGGCGCTTGAGCCGACCACCAGCGCGTAGAGCCGGTCCACGGTTTCGCACATCATTTCGGCCTGGGTGTTCAGTTCGTTTGCGGCCGCCGCCGAAGTTTCCGAAGCCGCTGCATTCTTCTGGGTAATTTCGTCCATTTCGGCCACCGCTGAGCTGATCTGACCCACCCCTTCGGCCTGCTCCTTGGACGCTGCGGCGATCTCCCCGATGAGACTCCCGGCGCGGGTTACGGTCTCGGCCACTTCGCCGAAGGCCTGTTCGGTCCTTTCCACCAGATTCGCCCCGTCGCCCACCTTCTGGACGGTACCGGCAATGAGGGCGGCGGTGTTTTTGGCCGCCTCGGCGGCCCTCATGGCCAAATTGCGCACCTCATCGGAAACCACGGCAAACCCGGCCCCGGCCTCCCCGGCCCGGGCGGCTTCCACGGCCGCGTTCAACGCCAAGAGATTCGTCTGGAAGGCGATCTCATCAATGGTCTTGATGATTTTGCTCGTCTCTTCGCTGGCCTGGGTGATTTCGCACATGGCCCGGCGCAGTTGAGCCATGGCTTTGCCGGTATCATCGGCCACCGCCTGGG
>JAQVTF010000076.1 GCA_028700185.1 Desulfobacteraceae bacterium
CCGGGGACAACGTGACCATTGAGGGGTCGTTGATTACGCCGATTGCGATGGAGAAGGAACTGCGTTTTGCCATTCGCGAAGGCGGCCGGACGGTGGGCGCCGGCGTGGTCAGTGAAATCATCGAGTAGGGATAGGGCCAAAGGAGTCGACGGGTGAGAATCATCATTACCCTGGCTTGCACCGAGTGCAAGCAAAAAAATTATACCACGACTAAGAATAAGCGGACCACACCGGACAAGCTTGAACTGAGCAAGTACTGTCGTTTTTGCCGTCGGCATACCCGCCATCGGGAAACCAAGTAGGTTGTTGCCAGGTCAACCGACGGCAGGCGGTGGGGTGGATGCAGGCCAGTAGCTCTAACGGTAGAGCATCGGACTCCAAATCCGGCTGTTGGGGGTTCGAGTCCCTCCTGGCCTGCCAACTTTCCGTTGGTGAAGCTCAGAGCGCGTCTCGTCGGCAGGCGCCCAGCGCATCGCAACGACGCGGCTTTGGGCTTTCACCGTTTTAGGAGTTTCATGGCACGGCTACAGCGCAAAAAGCAGACACCACCGAAGAAGAAAACGGCTCCCGATGCCAAGGAAGCACCCCCCGTCGGGAGCGCTGCCGGCGATGGAGCCGCGGCGGAAACCGGGCAGATCGCTGCGGAGAAAGAAAAAGAGGCGCGCCGTCGTAGTGCACCGGCGCCGGTGCGTCGGCCGGTGGCCGAGCGCCAACCGCCGGGCCGCATCCGGCAATGGATCGACCGCAGCGTCCAGTTTCTGCGTGAAGTTAAGGTCGAACTCAAAAAGGTGGCCTGGCCTTCGCGGAAGCAGACCATCGGTTCGACGGTGGTGGTCATCGTTCTGGTGTTGGTGATTTCGCTGTTTCTCGGAGTGGTGGATGTCGGCCTGTCCAGTCTGATCCGCGTCGTGTTGCAACAAGGATAGGACGAGGAGGCGATAGCGTGGCGTTCAAATGGTACATCGTGCATGTGTATTCGGGATTCGAGGGCAAGGTAAAGGCCTCGCTTGAAGAGAAGATCGCCGCCAGCCCGTACCGTGATCAGTTCGGTGAGGTGCTGGTGCCCACCGAACAGGTCGTGGAACTTGTCAAGGGCAAGCGGCGGGAGTCGTCACGAAAGTTTTATCCCGGCTACATCCTTGTGCACATGGAACTGAGCGATGAGACCTGGCACATCGTCAACAGCACGCCCAAGGTCACCGGTTTTCTCGGAGGCCGGGACCAGCCGTCGCCGTTGACCGACGAAGAGGCCGATCGGATTCTCAACCGCATGGAGGCCGGCAAACACAAGCCCAAGCCCAAGTACCAGTTTGAACAGGGTGACGACATCCGTGTCATCGACGGCCCCTTCGCCAATTTTCACGGAACGGTGGACGAAGTGAATGCCGAAAAGGGAAAGATCCGGGTGCTGGTGAGCATTTTCGGGCGTAGCACGCCTGTGGAACTTGAGTTCGTTCAGGTGACGAAGCTGTAATTTCGAAGTCTCAAGGAGCAACGAAAGATGGCAAAAAAGGTAATGGCCCAGGTCAAGCTTCAGGTTCCGGCGGGCAAGGCTACCCCGTCACCGCCGATTGGTCCGGCCTTGGGCCAGCACGGCGTCAACATCATGGATTTTTGCAAGGCGTTCAACGCCCGTACCGGTGGTCAGGAGGGGATGATCATTCCGGTGGTGATCACCGTCTACCAGGACCGGACGTTTACGTTCATCACCAAGACGCCCCCGGCCTCGGTGCTGTTGAAAAAGGCGGCCAAGATCGCCAAGGGCGCCGCCGATCCCAAGCGCGATCGGGTCGGCAAGGTGACGCGTACCCAGGTAGAGGAGATTGCTCAGCTGAAAATGCCTGACTTGAACGCCGATGACCTGGACGGGGCACGGGCGATCATCGAGGGTACGGCTCGGAGCATGGGAATCGAAGTGGTCTGAAAACCGTTGCGGGAGCTGCGGCGACTGTCAGTGCGGCGCCCAGCGCATTGCCGGCATTATAGAAGTAAACCGGCATACACCGAATCGAAGGAGCGCGTAAGGAAAGATGGCTAAACGGGGAAAGAAATATCTGGAAGCCAAGAGCAAGATCAAGGCCGGCACCCGCTATGATTTTCGTGAAGCGGTGGAAACGGCGCTTGCCACCACCTATGCCAAGTTCGACGAGACCGTGGACGTGGCGGTGCGTCTCGGGGTTGACCCGCGTCATGCCGATCAGATGGTGCGTGGTTCGGTGGTGCTGCCCAATGGCATCGGCAAGCAGGTGCGGGTACTGGTGTTTGCCAAGGGCGAGAAGGAAAAGGAAGCCCTGGACGCCGGGGCCGACTATGTCGGCAACGATGAGCTGGTGGAAAAAATCAAGGGTGGGTGGTTCGATTTCGACAAGGCGGTGGCGACCCCGGACATGATGGGGGCCGTGGGCAAGATCGGCCGCATCCTGGGCCCTCGGGGATTGATGCCCAACGCCAAGGTGGGCACCGTCACGTTTGATCTGGCCCGGGCCGTGCAAGAACTCAAGGCCGGCAAGATCGATTTCCGAGTGGAAAAGGCCGGAATTGTGCATGCGCCCATGGGGAAGGTCTCCTTCGGCCCGGAAAAGATCCTCCAGAACATCACGGCTTTCATCGAGACCCTGCTGCGGCTGAAGCCGGCTGCCAGCAAAGGCACCTACATGCGCTCCATTGCCGTTTCCACCACCATGGGGCCCGGGGTCAAGATCGATGCCGCAGCGGTCAAGGACCTGGTCAAGTAGGGCTGGAATTTTCGTATTCTCGGTACGACGTCGGGCTCCGGGACGACCCCGGAGGCCGACGCAAGGCTGCCATATTCAACCTGTCGAAGACCGTAGGTGCACATCGGTGTTTAATCGGTGAGTCACCGGCCTACCGAGACGGGGGTGACGTATTGCCGTAGCCTCCGGTTTTTCACAGATGGGGAAGGGGGTGTAGAAACAACGTGCTACTAGAGCGAAAGCAACAGATCGCGCAGGAACTCCACGGTTGCTTTGAGCGGGCCAAGGTGGTGATCCTCACCGACTACAAGGGATTGAACGTCGGTGCGATGACCGAGCTGAGGCGACGACTCAAGCAGGCCGGCATCGAGTATCGGGTGGTGAAGAACTCCTTGTTGGAGCGCGCCTCCGCCGATACCCCGGCCGCCGCCATCAAGGACGCCTTCAAGGGGCCCAGCGCCATTGCCCTGAGTTATGACGACCCGGTGGCTCCGGCCAAGGTGCTCAGCCAATTTGCCAAGGAGAATGACAAGCTCAAGATCCGTCTTGGGGTGCTCAGCGGAAAGGTGATCGGCGAAGCGGACATCAAGAGCTTGGCCGACCTGCCGCCGCGCGAGGTGCTGCTGGCCCAGCTGCTCGGAGTGCTCAATGCCGTGCCCACGTCCTTCGTGCGGGCCCTGAGCGCGGTTCCGGGAGGCATGGTCAACGTGCTCAACGCGATCAAGGAACAGCGGGAACAAAAAGAGGCCGCCTGAACCCATCGGTTCCGCGGCAAAGATCAAACAACCGGAGGTTAAAGCGTTATGGCAAATGTCAGCAAGGAAGACGTGATCGAGTTTATCGCCAACATGACGGTGCTCGATCTCAGCGAGTTGATCAAGGAACTGGAAGAAAAATTCGGTGTTTCGGCGGCCGCCCCGGTGGCCATGATGGCGGCGGGACCCGGTGCCGGTGAAGCGGCAGCGCCCCAGGCCGAGGAGAAGACCGAATTCGACGTGATTCTGACATCCGCCGGTGACAAAAAGATCCAGGTGATCAAGGAAGTACGCGCCATTACCGGGCTGGGGCTCAAGGACGCCAAGGATCTGGTGGACGGTGCCCCCAAGCCGGTCAAGGAAGGGATCGCCAAGGAAGAGGCCGAGAAGATCAAGGCTCAGCTAGAGGAAGCCGGCGCGCAGGTTGAATTGAAGTAACCCTTAAGAGGGGATCGTGTCACGGCCGCGGTATCGCTTTTCTCCTGGAGCGAAGGATGCCGCGGCCGTTGTCGGTCGCCCCCGTCGTCATCCGGGTAACCGGGGCGCCTTTGCTTCTTAGGCGCCGAAGAATCAGGGAATCGTCTGGCCGCAGGCCTAGGCTAGGAGTGGTTGCAAAGGCCGGGCGGCGATACCCAGCACCCCGAAAGATCCATTGGAGATGCCATGTCGGAGAGGTCATCGGCCAATCGCAGGCTACGTAAAAATTTTGGCAAAATCCGCAAGATCGTCGACATTCCCGATCTCATCGGTGTGCAGCGCGAGTCCTACGAGCGTTTTCTGCAGATGGATGTGCCGCCCGAAAAACGCAAGGATATCGGCTTGCAGGCCGTTTTTCAAAGCGTTTTTCCCATCAAGGACTTCACCGGCACCGCTTCCCTGGAGTTCGTTTCGTACCGTTTCGGCGAGGTGAAGCACGGGGTCAAGGAATGCATCCATCGCGGCATGACATACGAAATTCCGGTACGCATCACCGTGCGCCTCGTGGTTTACGATCTGGACAAGGAAACCGGATTCACCAACATCCGGGACATCAAGGAGCAGGAGATCTACTTCGGCACCATTCCCTTGATGACCGAAAAGGGCACCTTTATCATCAACGGCACCGAGCGGGTGGTGGTGAGCCAGTTGCATCGCAGCTCCGGGGTGTTTTTCGATCATGACCGCGGCAAGAGCCATTCCAGCGGCAAGATCATCTACAGCTCCCGGATCATCCCGGTGCGCGGTTCCTGGATCGACATGGAGATCGATCCCAAGGATATCGTCTATATTCGCATCGACCGGCGGCGCAAGTTTCCCATCACGATTCTGTTCAAGGCCTTCGGGTACTCCGACGAGGACATTCTCAACTACTTTTACCACACCGACCGGATCATCGTGCAGGGCAAGCGTTTCTTCAAGGCGTTTCAACCGGAGTTTCTCCGCGGCCAGCGCGCGACCCGCGAGATCCAGGACCCGGAGAGCGGCGAGACACTCGTCAAGAAAGGCAAGCTCATCAGCCAGCGTGCCATCGCCCGGCTCAAGGCTTGCGGGGCCGACTCGATTCCTATCGATGTGGAAGACAGTGTGGTGGGCAAGGTGGCGGCCCACAACATCGCGGCTCCCCAAAACGGAGAGGTGCTGGTGCGGGCCAATGAGATCCTCGACGAAGAGTCGCTGCAGAAGATTCTCGACGCCGGCATTACCACCTTTGAATTGCTCCTCAGCGACAGCGGCAGCAGTAGTGATTCCATTCGCAAGACCCTGTTGCTGGACAAGGTGGAGAGCAAGGAAGAGGCCCTGATCGAGATCTACCGGCGCATGCGGCCGGGCAACCCCGCCACCCAGGAAGTGGCCCAGGATTTCGTTGACCAGCTTTTCTTCAAGGCCTCCCACTACGATCTGTCCGGGGTGGGGCGGCTCAAAATCAACCTGCGCCTGGGCGTGGAGACCGACATCGAGCTGCGGACCTTGCGCAAGGAGGACATTTTGCTCACCGCACGGACCCTGGTGGAGTTGCGCGATACCCAGGGCCAGGTGGACGACATCGACCACCTGGGCAACCGTCGGGTGCGGGCCGTGGGCGAGCTGTTGGAAAACCAGTACCGCATCGGGCTGGTGCGCATGGAGCGGGCCATCAAGGAGCGCATGAGCCTGCAGGAAGTCGACGCCCTCATGCCCCACGACCTGGTCAATCCCAAGCCGGTGTCGGCGGTGGTCAAGGAGTTTTTCGGCACCAGCCAGCTCTCCCAGTTCATGGACCAGACCAATCCGTTGTCGGAAACCACCCACAAGCGCCGCCTGTCGGCCCTGGGTCCCGGTGGGCTCACCCGGGAACGGGCCGGCTTCGAGGTGCGGGATGTTCATCCGAGCCACTATGGCCGGATCTGTCCCATCGAGACACCGGAAGGACCGAATATCGGGCTCATCGTTTCCTTGTCCACCTATGCTCGGGTCAACGAGTACGGGTTCATCGAAACCCCCTACCGTGTGGTGCGCGACACCACCGTGACCAGTGAGGTACGGTTTCTGTCCGGCTTCGAGGAAAAGGCGCATCCCATCGCCCAGGCCAACGCCCCGGTGGATGAGGAGTGGCGTTTTGTCAACTCCCTGGTCACCTCCCGGGTGGAAGGCGAGTTCATGATGGTGCCGCGGGAAGACATCGAGCTGATGGACGTGTCCCCGGACCAGCTCGTGAGCGTGTCGGCTTCCTTGATCCCTTTTCTGGAAAACGATGATGCCAACCGGGCATTGATGGGATCCAACATGCAGCGCCAGGCGGTGCCGCTGATTCAGTCGGAAGCGCCACTGGTGGGTACCGGAATCGAAGAAGTGGTCGCCCGGGACTCGGGAGCGGCCATTGTGGCCAAGCGCGACGGGGTGGTGGTGGATGTGGACGCCGGACGTATCGTGCTGCGCCATGACGACGATAACCCCAAGCGGCCGCCGGTGACGGTGTACAACCTGTCCAAATTCGTCCGTTCCAACCAGAACACCTGCTTCAACCAGCGGCCCATCGTGGCCAAAGGGCAGCGGGTGCACGCCGGGGATGTGATCGCCGACGGTCCGGCCACCGAAAAGGGAGAACTGGCCCTGGGACGCAACGTCACGGTGGCGTTCATGCCCTGGGGGGGGTACAACTTCGAGGACTCGATCCTGGTGGGCGAGCGGCTCCAGCGGGATGGTATCTATACGTCGGTGCACATCGAGGAATTCGAGGTGGTGGCCCGGGACACCAAACTGGGCAAGGAAGACATCACCCGCGACATCCCCAACGTGGGGGATGAGGCGCTCAAGGACCTGGACGACAGCGGCATCGTTCGTCTCGGGGCCGAGGTGAAGGCCGGGGACATCCTGGTGGGCAAGATCACCCCCAAGGGCGAAACCCAGTTGTCACCGGAGGAAAAGCTCCTGCGCGCCATTTTCGGCGAAAAGGCCGGTGACGTGAAAGCCACCTCCTTGCGGGTGCCGCCGGGAGTGACCGGCATCGTCATCGATGCCAAGGTCTTTTCCCGCCGCGGTACCGAGAAGGATGACCGCACCCGCGAGATCGAGGATGAAGAGATCCGCCAGATGGAAAAGGACCGCGCCGACGCCCTGGCGGTGATCGGGGAGGTGGCCGCCGAACGGCTGCTGATTCTGTTGGACGGGGCCACCGCGGCCGCGCCGATCAAGAAAGGCAAGAAGACCGTGGTGGCCAAGGGGACCAAGATCAGCGCGGCCGCTCTCCAGGGACTGCCGGTGGCTCAGTTGGAGGCCGTGGCGGTGGAAGAAGCCGAGATCACTGAACATCTCCAGGAACTGCTCGACCGCTACCGGGCTCAGGTCAAACGGGTCCACGAGGATTTCGAGAACCAGGCCAACCGTTTCGAGAAGGGAGACGACCTGCCACCGGGGGTGATCAAGATGGTCAAGGTCTACGTGGCGATGAAGCGCAAGCTGTCGGTGGGCGACAAGATGGCCGGTCGCCACGGCAACAAGGGCGTTGTGTCCCGGATTCTGCCCGAGGAGGACCTGCCCTACTTCGCCGACGGAACGCCGGTGGACATGGTGCTCAATCCCCTGGGGGTTCCCTCACGCATGAACGTCGGCCAGGTGTTGGAAATTCACCTGGGGCTGGCGGCCAAGGGGCTCGGCGACCAGATCAACCGTCTTCTCGCGGAACGGCGGACCGAAGAGCTCCGCGCCAAGTTCAAGCGGATCTTCAGCGACGCCGATTCCGGCAAGATCATCGATGCCCTGGATGATACCGGTCTGCTGGATTTCGCCGGTTTTTATCGAAACGGGGTGCACATGGCCACGCCGGTCTTCGATGGCGCCAAGGAAGAAGAGATCAAGGACCTGCTCAAGGAGGCCGGTCTGCCGACTTCCGGTCAGGCGACCCTTTACGACGGGCGCAGCGGAGAAGCGTTCAAAGAGAAGGTGACCGTCGGGACCATGTACATGCTCAAGCTGCACCACCTGGTTGACGACAAGATCCACGCCCGCAGCATCGGCCCATACTCGCTGGTGACCCAGCAGCCTCTGGGCGGCAAGGCTCAGTTCGGCGGGCAGCGTCTGGGTGAGATGGAAGTCTGGGCCATGGAGGCCTATGGCGCCGCTTTTGCCCTGCAGGAGTTTCTCACGGTCAAGTCCGACGACATGGCCGGCCGGACGCGAATGTACGAAAAGATCGTCAAAGGCCAGAATACCCTCGAACCGGGCCTGCCCGAGTCGTTCAAGGTCCTGACCAAGGAACTCCAGGCCTTGGGGCTCGACATCACGCTCATCGAGGACAAGTAACAAGGAGAGGATCTTGGAAACGTTATACGATTTTTTTGCCAAGCCCACCGATCCGCGGCGCTACACGGGGGTGCAGATCGCCCTCGCCGCACCGGAGCAGATCCTCAAGTGGTCCCACGGCGAAATCAAGAAACCGGAGACCATCAATTACCGAACGTTCAAGCCGGAGCGTGACGGGCTCTTCTGCGCCAAAATTTTCGGCCCCACCAAGGACTACGAGTGCAACTGCGGCAAGTACAAGCGTATGAAGCACCGCGGGGTGATCTGCGAGAAATGCGGTGTGGAGGTGATCCAGTCCAAGGTGCGCCGGGAGCGGATGGCCCATATTGCCCTGGCCACTCCCTGTGCCCATATCTGGTTTCTCAAGAGCCTGCCGAGCAAGATCGGCAACCTGCTCGATTTGACGCTCAAGAACATCGAGAAGGTGCTTTACTTCGACAGCTATGTCGTCATCGACCCCAAGGAGACCCCCCTGGCCCGTGGTCAGATGCTGCCCGAGGACAAGTACCGGGAGGCCCTGGAGCTTTACGGCAGCAAATTCGAGGCCGGTATCGGCGCCGAAGCCGTCAAGGCAATGCTCGAGCAACTCGACCTCGACAGCGAGTACCGGCAGCTCCGCGAGGATCTGCGGAGCACCGGTTCCATCGCCAAGCGCCAGAAGCTGTCCAAGCGCCTGAAAATCGTGGACGCTTTTCGCCGCAGCGGCATCGATCCGGCCTGGATGATCATGGACGTGATCCCGGTGCTGCCACCGGACCTGCGCCCGTTGGTACCCCTGGAGGGGGGGCGTTTTGCCACCAGTGATCTCAACGATCTCTATCGGCGGGTGATCAACCGCAACAACCGCCTCAAGCGGTTGATGGATCTCAACGCGCCGGACATCATCGTGCGTAACGAGAAGCGGATGCTCCAGGAGGCCGTGGACGTTTTGTTCGACAATGGGCGTCACGGGCGGGTGATCACCGGCACCAACAAGCGTCCGCTGAAATCCCTCTCCGATACCCTCAAAGGCAAGCAGGGGCGCTTTCGGCAGAACCTGTTGGGCAAGCGTGTCGACTACTCGGGGCGGACCGTGATTACCGTGGGGCCGGACCTGAGGTTGCACCAATGCGGGTTGCCCAAGCAGATGGCCCTGGAGCTGTTCAAGCCCTTCGTTTACTACCGGCTGGAGCAGAAGGGCCTGGTGTCCACCGTCAAGAGCGCCAAGAAGATGGTGGAGCGGGAGATCCCGGAGGTTTGGGACACCCTGGACGAGGTGGTCAAGGAGTATCCGGTGATGCTGAACCGGGCCCCGACGCTGCACCGGCTCGGCATCCAGGCCTTCGAGCCGATTCTCATCGAGGGCAAGGCCATTCAGCTCCATCCCCTGGTGTGCACCGCCTTCAACGCCGACTTCGACGGCGACCAGATGGCGGTTCATGTTCCGTTGTCGGTGGAAGCCCAGATCGAGGCCCGGGTCTTGATGCTCTCGAGCAACAACATCCTTTCGCCGGCCAACGGCAGCCCGATCATCGTGCCGAGCCAGGACATCGTTTTGGGGATTTACTACATGACCCGGTCCGTGGAAGGCGCCCGGGGGGAAGGGATGCGGTTCGCCTCGCCGGAAGAAGTGCGGGTGGCCTACGATGCCGGCACCGTGGATCTTCACGCCACCATCTCGGTGCGTCTGGGCGGCGGCCGTTACGAGACCACGGTGGGCCGGATCCTGCTCTGGGAGGTGATTCCCCAGGGGAATCTGATGGTGTTGCAGCACATTCTCGTGGGGAGCGAAGCCCGGGGGCGCGAAGTGGTGGCGGCCCTGGCGGCCGGCCGGCCGTTTGAAGAACTGGTGGACGCGTTTTCCGAAAGCGACGACAAGTCCAGCGCGGGGATCCTGGGGCTACTGAACAACGAGGAGTTCCGGCGGGTCTACAACTTTTCCCAAGCCGACGCGGACCAGATCTTCGCCTTGGCCGAAGGGGCCACCACGGGACCGATCCGCAGCCATGAGGGAGAACATTTTTTCAAGGTAATGGAACGGCGTCCGGAAGTCGCTTTCGAAACGGTCAACCGGGTGATGGACAAGAAGTCCCTGCGCAACCTCATCGACTATGCCTATCGCAACCTGGGACCCAAGGCCACCGTCATTCTCTCCGACCGGCTCAAGGACATCGGCTATCGCTATTCGACGATGGGCGGGATCTCGATTTCCATCGACGCCATGATTATCCCCCCCACCAAGTGGGATATCATCGGCCAGGCGGAAGCCCGGGTGGCGGAGATCGACAAGCAGTACAACGAGGGGCTGATCACCCCGGGAGAAAAGTACAACAAGGTGGTGGACATCTGGGCCAAAGCCACCGACGACGTGGCCAACGAAATGATGGAGGCCATCAAGGTGGTGCCGGTGCTCGATGAAAACGGCCAACCGATCTTCGGTGAGGACGGCCGTTCGGTGGTTTCCAAGTTGAATCCCATCTACATGATGGCCGACAGCGGGGCCCGGGGCAGCAAGGACCAGATGCGACAGCTCGCCGGGATGCGCGGCTTGATGGCCAAGCCCTCCGGCGAGATCATCGAAACGCCGATCCAGGCCAATTTCCGCGAAGGTCTCAGCGTTTTGCAGTACTTCATCTCCACCCACGGGGCGCGCAAGGGGCTGGCGGACACGGCCCTCAAAACCGCCAACTCGGGGTACCTGACGCGGCGGTTGGCCGATGTGGCCCAGGATTGTATCGTCACCGAGGATGACTGCGGGACCCTCATGGGGGTGGACGTGGAAGCGTTGATGGAAGGCGGTGAGGTCATCCAGGGCCTGGGCGAACGGATTCTGGGACGCATTGCCATGGAGGACATTCTCGACCCGTTCAACGACGCCGTGTTGGTCAAGCGCGGCCAGGAGATCGACGAAAAGGCGGTGCGCCTCATCGAAGATGCCGGCATCACCCGGGTCAAGATTCGCAGCGTACTTACCTGCAAGACCAAGGTGGGGGTATGCGCCGCATGCTATGGGCGGGATTTGGCTCACGGCAAGCGGGTGGAACACGGACAGGCCATCGGAATTCTTTCGGCCCAGTCCATCGGAGAGCCGGGGACCCAGCTCACCATGCGCACGTTTCACATCGGTGGCACGGCAAGCCGGCGGGTGGAGCAGGCCGATGTCAAGGCCCGGGTGGAAGGCAAGGTGCAGTATCTCGAGCTGAAGGTGGTGACCAATGCCAACGGGGCCAGGGTGGTGATGAACCGCCGTGGCGGTGAGCTGGTCATCATCGGTGAAACCGGTCGTGAGCGTGAGCGGTTGCCGGTGATCTTCGGCGCCCACCTCCAGGTGGAGGACGGGGCCGAGGTCAAGGCCGGCGATCTCATCGCCGTCTGGGACCCCTTCGCCACCCCCATTATTTCCGAGGTGGACGGCACGGTGAAGTTCGGAGATATTTTTCCCGGTCGCACCTTGCAAGAAAAGGTCGACCCGGTGACCGGAAAGGTGATCCGGACCATCAGCGAGTCCAAGAGCGGAGAGGAGCGGCCGCGTATTTCCGTGAAGGACGAGGAGAACCGCACCGCCAAGTTGCCCAGCGGCAACGGCATGGCACGCTACTTTTTACCCATCGAGGCCATCATCCTGGTGGAGGAAGGGGATCCGGTGCGTGCCGGCGACGTCATTGCCAAGCTGCCCCGGGCCACCACCAAAACCAAGGACATCACCGGCGGTTTGCCCCGGGTGGCGGAACTTTTCGAGGTACGGCGTCCCAAGGAAGTGGCCGTCCTCAGTGAGATCGACGGGTATGTGTCCATCGCCAAGGCCTCCAAGAAGGGTAAACAGAAGATCACCATCACACCGGTGGAGGCCGGGGAGAAAAAGGAGTATCTCATCCCCCGGGGCAAGCACATCAATGTTTACGATGGTGATTATGTGAGGGCCGGCGAGCCGCTGATCGGCGGCATGGCGGTGCCCCAGGATATTCTGAGCATCAAGGGGGAAATCGCCCTGGCCCGCTATCTGGTGGACGAGGTTCAGGAAGTCTATCGCCTCCAGGGGGTGCGCATCAACGACAAGCACATCGAGGTAATTGTGCGCCAGATGATGCGGCGCGTGAAGGTGCTCACCGTGGGCGACACCGATTTTATCCCGGAGGAGCAGGTGGATCGGGTGCGTTTCGATGAAATCAACCGCGAGGTGATGGAAAAGGGCGGCGAGCCGGCCACGGCCGAGCCGTTGATCCTGGGGATTACCAAGGCTTCGCTCAGTACGGAGAGCTTCATCAGTGCCGCCTCGTTCCAGGAGACGACCAAGGTGCTCACCGACGCCGCCATCCAGGGCAAGGTCGACAGTCTCAGCGGGCTGAAGGAAAACGTGATCATGGGGCGCCTGATTCCAGCGGGAACCGGGGTGGATTATTACAAGGGAGTCGATGTTGAATTGAAAAGCGCTTGACTTTTGGTCGCAAGCGGGATACACATCCCCTTTTATCGACTTCAGGTTTCGATTTGCGGCCCATTTTGAGGCGTGAGCGAGGAGATTATGCCGACCATCAACCAGCTCGTTCGTAAAGGCAGACAGCGGGTCAAGAAGAAAAACAACACCCCGGCGTTCAAGGGGGCACCTCAGAAGCGGGGGGTGTGCACTCGGGTCTACACCTCGACGCCGAAGAAGCCCAACTCGGCATTGCGGAAGGTGGCCCGTGTCCGTCTGACCACCGGAATCGAAGTGAACGCTTACATCCCGGGCATCGGGCACAACCTCCAGGAACACTCGGTGGTGCTGGTGCGTGGCGGCCGTGTCAAGGACCTGCCCGGCGTGCGCTATCACATCGTGCGCGGCACCCTGGACACCCTCGGGGTGGAGGATCGACGACAGGGCCGTTCCAAGTACGGCGCCAAGCGTCCGAAGTAGAACCCTAGGATTCGTGCCGTCGCCTTCGGGTCGATGGCCAGTGAAAAACTTTACATTCAAGAAAATGGTGTAGCCGATGCCGAGAAGAAGAGAAGTCCCCCAGCGGCAGGTCCAGCCGGACGCCAAATACAACAACCGGCTGGTGGCCAAGTTCATCCGCTCGCTGATGCGCGACGGCAAGAAGAGTACCGCCGAAAAGATTCTCTACGATGCCTTGGCCGTGGTGGAGCAGAAAACCAACGATGCGCCGGTGAAGGTGTTCGAGCAGGCGGTGGACAACGTGCGGCCCATGATCGAAGTCAAGAGCCGCCGGGTGGGGGGGTCGACCTATCAGGTCCCCACCGAGATCCGACCGAGCCGTCGCACGGCCCTGAGCATCCGCTGGTTGATCAGCTACGCCCGCAGCCGTTCGGACAAAGGCATGGCCGCCAAGCTGGCCGGAGAGCTACTCGACGCTGCCAACCGGCGGGGAGCGGCGGTGAAAAAGCGCGAAGACACCCATCGCATGGCCGAAGCCAACAAGGCGTTCGCCCATTTCCGCTGGTAGCGGAACCGAGTGCGGATGGTTAATTCGACATTGAAATTTAATAAATGGATGGCATGCATCCTACTGGGCTGACAGCTGGAGGACGGGAAGATGGCGAAGGAAAAGTATGAGAGGAAGAAGCCGCATGTGAACGTGGGGACGATCGGGCACATCGACCACGGCAAGACGACGTTGACGGCGGCGATCACCAAGCAGTTGGGGA
>JAQVTF010000077.1 GCA_028700185.1 Desulfobacteraceae bacterium
GTAGATACCATTCCATGATGTCGCCTCTGTAGAATGAATCGACACAAGTCGATGTTGTTGCTATTTTTTAAAAATGCTGGCGCAAACGGTTAGCAAGACCCAAAATCCTTATCAAATATAGAGTCGTCTCATTGCAAAACCGTTTGCGCTAAGACCAGTCGAATCAAGAGACACAGTTGCATCCGCAAATTTTATTTCAAAATTTTTCTTCCTGTAACGCGCTCGATGACACCGAACAACTCTTTTCCAAGTTCAGGGTTGTTTTTGAGGCTCCAAGCAACCGAGGCTTTGGTCAACTCTTGACGCCATCTAAGGGATTCTTCAGGAGGCAGATCGTACCATTTGATACCCTTGGCTACGACATCTGCACGGATCTCTTTCCAAAAGGTTTGGTCCCATTGCTTATACCATTCTTCTAATTCCTACTGGGCTTTCTCGATTCCGGCTTTTATCTCCGGCGAGAATTCGTTGTAAGTGTTTTCGTTGATTAAAAAGAAAAAACCGAAGTTGCCACTGGAAGTGGCTGTGAAATAAGGAGCCACCTCCCATAGGTGCATTGCGTATAGGCCGGCACAGCCTGTCAAAATGCCCTCAACAACTCCTGTTTGCAAGGCTGGAGGCACTTCAGACATCGGTAAGGTGACAATACCAGCGTTCATTTCTTTCAAGAATACATTGGAAGCTCCTCCCATCCCGCGAATTTTTTTTCCTTTTAAATCTTCCAAAGTTTTTATGTGGCCCTTTCGCATCGCCACGGCGTAATATCTCATCAGTGGGAAATATCCGATGATGCGCACATTCTCCGGAACTGTTTGACGATCTAGAATGTCCAAGGCGCCACCATGCATGACGTCAAAAAATTCATCTATGGTCCAGATCGCTCCAACATCGAAACTGAGTTCCGGATGGGTACCGCCTTCCTTGATATCCAGGGTCGTGCCCGCGTCAACAGTGCCGGCTGAAACAGCGGTCCAAATTTCTCTAGGCCCAACAAGTTCACCAGAAGGATGAAGACTGAAAAGAACACGTTCATTTGTATGTTTTTTAACAAGTTCAACAAATTTTTCGGCGACGACCCATTGACAATCAAATTTTCCCGGCACAGTAAAATTCTGTGCTTTTAGCCGCCAAACCTTCTCTTTGGCCACGGCCTCCGGTATTATTGAAGATACTGAGAAGAAAAATGCAATGAACATCGTCATAAGCAGCAGGCTGAATACTTTTGCGATTTTTACCATTTTCCCGTCTCCTTTTTTGGGGGTTAATTTTTTCTACCAGTGCACTCAATAACACAATCGTTAGTTATTTAGAACAAACGAGGTCAATAATTCCCCCAGGTCCCACACCCTGATGCCGAGTGATTTTTCATGTTTCATCAGGTTGATCAGACAGATCGGGCAGGTGACGACGACGTCCGTGGCGCCGGCGGCCAGCTCCCGGGCCCGGATGGCGGAGATGGAGCGGCTCAGGTCGGCGAATCCGTACTCCACCGGTCCCCCGCAGCAGGCGGTGTTCTGGCCGCGGCTTTCCGGTTCCACGATCTGGGTGCCGATTCGTTCCAACACGGCGCGGGGTTCCTGGACGATGCCCAGGTCCCGGGCCATGACGCAGGAATCGTGAAAGACCACCCGCCGCGGGGGCGTTGCCGTCGAGGGGACCCTTTCCGGCGATGCGGCACCGGCCAGCACTTGCAGGTAGTGGCGCACATCCAGGTCGAAGCCGGGAACATAACGGGGGTAGATCTCCCGCAACATGAAGGTGGTATGGGGATCGGTGGTCACGATGGTCCGGGCGCCGCTCGCCTTGAGGCGGCGATAGACGGATCGGGCAAGGGCCGGTACTTCGTTTTCCATTCCCAGGTCATGCAACAGCACCCCGCTGTAGGGTTCGGCCTCGTGAAGGTAGGCGGGGCGGATGCCGGCGGCCGCCAGTGCGGTGACCATGCCCTTCAGGGCGGCTTCGCCCCGCCGGCGGATCTCGTGTTCGGCGCCGCCTTGCAGGCGCAACAACGGATCGGCGGCCAGCGCGCCCGCCATTTCGGCCATGCGGGCCAAGGCATGGATTTTTAACATCGGCAGCACCGGTTTTGCCGCGGCCGCCATGTCGGTGGCCCGCACCACGTAGGGCAGCATCTGGTACATGCGCGCCGTGTAGAGCAGAACGTCCCCGCGTCGGGGCAGGTGCAGGTCTTTGGCCCACCGCGTCCAGTAGATGGTTTTGAGCCCCAGCGGATCGCCGGTGCGCGCGAGGTTGCCCGCGATGGTCTTCAGTGCCTGGGACACCAGCGTCTTAGAGCTTCGCATCGTTTCCCTCCTCAGCCAATCGTTGAGACAACAGGCGGCGGCCGCGTCCCAGGATGTCGCAGATATCCAGGTTCTGCCCCTTGCTCTTGCACATCACTTCGCAGCGTCGGCATTGCAGACAGCTATACAGGCAATAGGTCAGGGCGTCGTCAAAGGCCAGGGTGCCGTTGAGCAGATACTTGGTGATCTGGAGGCGACCGTAGGCGCAGTAGCTTTCCACGCCTCCGGAAGCCTGGTAGGTGGGACAGACGTCCACGCAGAAGCGACAGGCGCGGCATTTGGCGATTTCCTTCAGCAGTCGATCCCGCTCCGCTTCATCGCTTTTCACAGCCAGCCCTCCAGGTTACCGCGGTTGAGAATGTTGTTGGGATCGACGGCCTTCTTGAACCCGGCGAGCATCTCGGTGTAGACGCGGCCGTATTTTTTTTCCAGAAAACTGGCCCGTTGAGCCGTCAGGCCCCATTCGCCGCCGCAGCCGCCGTACTTGATGTTCAGCGCCTCGGTTTTTTCCCGTACCTCCAGGGTCACGGCTTTGCGGATGTCGTTGGGAATGTCCTTGGAGGGGATGAAGGCGTAGGCATGGATCGTGGGGGCCCCGATGTGCCCGAAGGAATAAAACTCGTTGCCCTGGTAGCTGTCGAGGTTCAGGATGATCTGTTTGGCTTCGGCGAAGGCCTCGCGCAGCTTGTCCACCCGCGGGGTGATCTCGCTGCCGAAGGTGGCGCCGAGCCGATAGACGTAGTTGCCGGCCTCGGCCCGGCTGCTCCAGATTTTGCCCCAGCGCTGGGGGTCGTCGACGATTTCCGCCTGGATCGGTTTTTGGCGTTGGAGAAAATCGAGAAAAATCTTCGCCCGGGCCTGGCATCCTTCCACGGTGGCCGAGTGCATGCTCATCATGGCCACCGCCCCGGTGGGCGGCTCCAGCCCCACGGCGGAAAAGCCCACCTGGGACGATTTTTCATCGAGGTACTCGAAAAACAGCGGGGTGGGAATCGCCTCGCGGTACATGGCCATCACCGTGTCCAGGATCTCTTCGGTGCTGGAGAAGTAGGCCACGATGTTGGCGGTATGCGGCAGGGGAATCAGCCGCATGCGGATGCGGGTGATCACGCAGAGCAGACCTTCGGAGCCCACGAGAAACTTGGTCGCCTCGATGCCCGCCGGCTTGCGGGTGGATTCGGTGCCGGTGTGCAGAATGTCGCCGCTGGGCAGCACCACCTCCAGGCCCAGCACGTAGTCCCCCGGCTTGCAGAGGCTGGCGTCCACCGCATGGGCGCTGGTGTTGACCGAGACCGAGCCGCCGATGGTGGCCACCGGTTCACTGCCGGGAAAAACAGGCAACAGCGCCTTGTGGGCGGCCAGTGCCTTGCGCAGCTTGCCGATGTGCATTCCCGGTTCGACTTCGAAGTAACCGCGTTCAGGAAAGACCTCCAGCTTTTGCATCCGTGCCGTGTCCAGGACGATGGCGTTGGTCTTGGGGCGCCCCAGTCCCACCAGGGAGGTGCCGGAGCCGTGGGTATGCACCGGGATGCCCCGGGTGTTGGCGTATTTGAGCACCGCGGCCACCTCCCGGCTGTTGGCCGGACGGACCACGGCGAAGGGGACGTGATGCGGTTCCACGTCCCAGGGCATGGTATCCTTGGCATAGGCTATTGCCGTGGGCCGGTCGGTGAAGGCGTTGTCCGCCCCCACCAGGGCGGCGAGATCCTTGCCGAGTCGTTTCAAGTCCAGGTCCATTCATCCTCCGATTGTCTCGATCGTCGAAAACCGTCTCCCTCAGGATTGATCGGGTTTTGTCCCCATGGAGACGGTGAAGTTGTAGTGTTTGAAAAAACAGTCCACATCGGCGAAGCCGGCCTCGCGCATCCAGGCCAACTGGTGTTCGATGGGGGCCGGGCGATCACAGGCCATGCGCTCACGGATCGGCGCCAGTTCATCGGCGGTGAATCCGCTCGCTTCCAGGTGCCTCTGCCAGTGTTGCTGGTAGTGGCGCTCCGTGGCGGGGGTGGTCCCGAGGGCCAGTTCGGCGTGGATGAACGCGCCGCCGGGCTCCAGGGCGGAAAAGATCTTCTGCATCAGCATCTGCTTGCCCGAGTCCTCCAGGTGGTGGATCGACATGGCGGAAACGATCAACGAGTAGGTCCCCGGCAGGTCTTCGCGAGCATAGTCCCCGATGTAAAATTGCACGTCCGGGCGGTGGGCGAATCGCCGGCGGGCCTGGGCCATCATCTTTTCCGAAATATCCAGCAGGTGGGCCCGGGCTTTGGAAAACCGCGCCAGGATCAAGGCGGACACCAGCCCGGTGCCGGCCCCCAGATCGAGGAAGGCAAAGGGCGCCTGGGGCGAAAACGGCACCAGATCCAGCAGGGTGCCGTAGAAGGTGTCGAAGCAGAAGATGACCCGGCGCCTGCCGGCGTCGTATTCCATCGCGCCGGCATCGAAGAGTTCCTTTACGCTCATTAAATTGAATTCTCCCTCAAAAATGAAGTCATTGGCGCCATTCGGGCACCGGTTACCGCGTCAGCGGGGCAATGAGCCGGCAAACGTCTGCCAGGTTTTCCAGATTCTCAATTTGGGCCAGCCAATCTTCTCGTTTGGTCTCCTCGAAGGCGATGCCGCTGTACTGGATGCATTTGGAAAACTTCTGGCGGCACCGGGCATCGTCGACGGGATGCAACGGATTGCCCAGAGGGGCGTTGATGCGCACCTCGAACGATTCCCCGTTGCCGCCCACGGCCCGAAGCGTCGCCGGAAGGATGTCCTTGGGCGCCAGGTTCGGATTCTCGCTGACATGAACCCGGGCGGCCAGGGCATTGACCGCTTCGCGCCGGACGGCCTCCGGTTCAAAGTCGCCGAGGAAAACGTCTCCGTAAAGCAGGGCCGTCGCCACGGTGTAAGGAATGCTGAACTGGGCGTCCACCTGGGGATTGTGGCCGATGCAAAACGGCTTGCCCACCATTTCGACCACCATGCTTGAAACCTTCACCTCTACTCGTTCCAGGTGGTCGATGGCGTTGATCCGCTCTCTGGCCGCCAAGGCGGCATCGATGGCGGCATGGGTCATGCGGCAGCATGGATACGGCTTGATGCTCAGATCGCCAATGGTGAAATGCTCCCCGAGCCCGTCCAGAACAAGGGCTTCATCCAGGTCCCCTTGTTCGTAGAGCGAATAGTAGCCGTAGTCGCCGGTGAGAAAGGCGCGGCTGCCCGTGACGCCTTTGGCCGCGAGAAAAGCGGCGGTGACGCCGGCAGAGGCGGCAAACGCCGGTTGCATCCGTTTGACGAGGCGCCCTTCCAGCAATCCCTGGGCGTTGCCGGCGGTCTGGGCGTAAACGATGCCCAGCGCGTTGGATATCTGTTCGCGGTCGAGGCCGAGGATTTTGGCCGCGGCGGCGGCGGCACCGAAACTGCCGCAGGTGGCGGTGCGGATCCAGGACAGGGGGCGATGGATGCCGAGGCTGAGACGGCAGATCAGATCCACCCCGAGCACCAGGGCGGCCATGAACCGCTTTCCGTCCACGGGCTTTTCGGCGGCCTCGCTGGCGGCCAGGGCGGCGGGCAACACCGTGACAAAGGTATGCAGGGCCGAGGCATCGAGGGTGTCATCGAAATCCAGCGCATGCATCATCGTGCTGTTGACCATGGCTGCCATGGGGGGAGCGATCTTGAAAGGCTCAAAGAGGACCGAAGCGCCCCGGTCCCCGCCCCAGGAGGCCATCAGCGAAACCATCTCCGGGACCCCGGGGGCCGATCGGCCGGGAAAGGCCACCCCGATGGTATCCATGATCAAGCGCTTGCAGCATTCCACGGCCGCCGGATCGAGGTCCGCATAAGTCGTTTCGTGAAGATGGTGAATCAGTTGCGTTTCAAGGTTCGGATCGTTTGTGGCCATCACTTCTCCTGTTCAAGGTTCAATCCAGAGGCAGCTTTTGAAATTCCCGGATGAACGCTTTGGTGTAGGCAACAATTTGTTCATTGAGATGTCTGCCTTTTTCCGGGCTGGCCGCCGACGGATCGCCCATAATGCCGCTTTCGGTAATATGGCGCAGGTCCTGGAAAAGAATCTGTACCGAGCCCTGGAACTCGGTTTCCCCCAGGGTGTTTTTGACGTTGAAAGCACTTGCCGGTGGGGATTTGGGCTTGTCGGCGGCGATTTTTTCGGTGACGACGGTTTCCGGTGCCAGGGCCATGACCACCGATGTCATCGCCTCCCCGGCATGGCTGAACCGGCGCTCCTTGATCTGGTATTCCGGCCCGGTGGACAGGTCGTTGACCAGTTTCCAGACGTTGATCATCGCCACGCTTGCCTTTTTTTCCCCGATCAGGGTGCGGGCCACCGCCTCGATGGCCGCGTTGTTGCCCCGGTGGGCGTTGAAAAAGAGCAGACGTTTGATCCCGTGGGCGATGAGGCTGCGGGCGTATTCGTCCAGCACCCGGATCAATGTGTCCAGCTCCAGGGAAATGGTACCGGCAAAGGGCATGAACCATTTGGAGTATCCGATGGGCAGGGTGGGGGCCACCAGCACGCCGGTCATTCCATCAAGCCCTTCGGCCAGGGCGCGGGCCACGATGGTGTCCACGCCCAATGGCAGATGGGGGCCTTCCAGCTCCACGGAACCCACCGGGATGACAGCCACCGTACCGGGATCGATGGCGTCACGAAATGCTGCCCAGGTCATCTGCGAAACGATTGTTGTTTTCATCTCCGCTCCTTGATTTAAGCCGAAGTCAGACCGCCGGTTTGCTGCTGAAAAGACCGATGGTAAAACGCCGCAGCGTGTTGGGGATTCGCACCGCGAAAATCAGGGCAAGGACCGGGATGCCGATCAAGTCGCTTTTCCATCCGGGATCGATGAGCAGGAGCCCGATCACCAGCAAGGCCAGGCGCAGGAGAACCGGCAATTTTCCCCCCAGGTAGTTTTGGACCGCGCAGGCGATGGCCAATACCCCAAGAAAGGAAGTGACGCACACCTGAATGATTTGCACGGGAGAGCCGATCAACAGCAGGGCATTGTTGTAAACGAACATGAACGGGATGATGAAAATCACAATGGCCAGCCGGCAGGCGGTCACCGCGGTGCGCATCATCGGCGCCTCGGCGATGCCGGCGGCGACGAACGCATCCGGCGCCATGGGGGGGGTGATGCCGGCGACGGTGGAAAAATAAAAGACGAACAGATGCGCCGCCATGGGATAGACGCCCATCTTGATCAGGGCCGGCACCACCAGAATCGCCAAAACGATATAGGCGGCCACCGGTGGCACGCCCATGCCGAGGATGATGGAGGCGATCATGGTGAGAAACAACAGGATCAGCAGATTGCCGCCGCTCATCTTGATCAGGAGGCTGGACATCATCAGGCCCAGGCCGGTGAGGGTGATCATCCCCAGGACCACGCCCCCCAGGGACAGAATCGCGATGACCGGCAGCGCGGTGAGGGCGCCGCTTTCCAGCCCTTCGAGAATTTTGGGCAGCGTCATGCGCCGTTCCTTCCCTGCCAACAGGCTGCAGAGAGGAATGGAAATCGTCGCCCAAAAAGCGGCCCGGGTCACCGACACCTTGGAGTACATCAAAAAGAAAATGAGCACGAAGATGGGGATGATAAAATACCACCCCTCCTTGAAGGTTTTGCGGACACTGGGCAGTTCTTCTTTCGGCAATCCCCTCATGCCCATTTTCTGGGCCTCGATATCGATCATCAGAAACAGACCGGTGTAGTAGAGAATGGCCGACAGGCCGGCGGCTTTCATGATGGTCAGGTAACCGACCCCCAGCACCTCCATGATGATAAAGACGGCACTGCCCATGATGGGGGGCATCAGGAGCCCACCGGCGCTGGACACCGCTTCCACCGCGCCGGCGAAATGGGGTTTGTACCCGCTGCGTTTCATCAGGGGAATGGTGATCTGGCCGGTGCCGGCGACGTTGGCGGTCCCGCTGCCCGAGAGCATGCCGAAAAGGGATGACGCCACCACGGCAATTTTGGCCGGCCCCCCGCGCACATGTCCGAACAGGGCGAAGGAGATGTTGATGAAAAACTCGCCGCCGCCGGCGGCCCGCAACATCGAGCCGAAAAGGATGAACAAAAAGATGTAGGTGGCCGAGATGCCCGCCAGCATACCGAAGACGCCGTCGGTGGTGATGAACATGTTGCCCACGATGCGTTCGAAGGCGTAGTTCTTGTGGGCCAGAATTCCGGGCAGCATTTCACCGAATCTGGCATAAATCATAGAAGTAACAGCTATTATAGGAAAAACCCACCCGAGCGTCCGGCGGGAGGCTTCGATACAGAGCAGCAAGAAAATGGTTCCGAGGGCCAGTTCATACCAGGGTGGGGCCATACCGCAGGCGCCGACCTTGGTGAACCAGGTGCAAAGGACGTAGGCGCCCAACCCCAGGGCCACGGCGGCCAGGAGGTATCCGTGCCAGGAGATTTGCTGCTTTTTTTTCTGGTCGAATCCGTAGTAGAGAAAAATCAGAACCAGTGCGAAGGTCACGTGGGTGACCCGTTGATTCATGGCCGTGAGCTGAAAGAGGCCCGTGAAAAGCTGATACAGGCTCATGGACACCGCCAGGACCCGGATGAGCATGGGAATTCGCGGCTTTTCGGGTGTGATTTCAATCTCCATGACACTCCCCTTGTTTCCCTTAAGCTTAAGCTGAGAACTTGCTTCTAAAAAACCTCTTGATCATGGCAGTAGAATACACAATGAGGTCTATGGTCAGACCACATGGCGGCCAAAAACCTGAAATACTTTCCGGCCGGACGCATGCTGCCTTGGAAAACCATGATGGCGGCACCGGGCAGCTGATTTAGAGTATCCGAACCTCAGGCATCGATTCTCGGGGTGTCGGAAAGGGGCGGATCCGTCTTCACCATGAAGACGGATCCGGACCCCTCAACAGGGTTTATTCGTAGTATTGGGCACGGTTGTCCCAAACGCCTTTTTCCTTGAAGTACTTGATCGCTCCCGGGTGAAAGCCCACCGGCACTCCGGGGCTGCCCCGGAAAGCGTTTTGGAGGGTGAACATTTTGGCCAGGGGATGGATGGCGTTTTTCTCCTCTTCATGCTCGTAAACGGCTTTGATGAGCTGGTAGACGAGATCTTCGGACAGATCGGTACGGCAGATCCACATCTGGGGGAGGCAGTAGGTGTGAACATCGTTGTCGATGCCTTCATAAGTGCCGGCCGGGATGACCAGCGGCACCACGTTACTGTAGGTGGCGCGAAGTTTTTTGAGGACTTCGGGCTCGACTTCGATGAGGCGGATGGGGACGTCCCGGGCCAGTTCCATCACCGAGGACAACGGGGCGCCGGCGGCGATGATGCCGGCATCGATGGTGTTGTCCCGAAGACCGCGGGTGACTTCCGAAAAGGAGATGTACTTGGGTGAGAAATCATCGAAGGTCAGGCCCCAACCGGTTTCCAGGTGCTTCTTGGACCAAATGTTCAACGTGGCGCTGCCGGCCGGTCCGACGCCGATGACCTTGCCCTTGAAATCCTTGATGGATTGAATGGGCGATTCCTTGCGCACGATCCAGTGGGTGTCGCTGGTGTGGCCCACCGCCACCAGGCGTACCTTGTCCACGTCCATTCCCTGGTCTTTCAGGTCCTGCAACGTTCCCATGCAGGCCAGGCCGAGCTCCATTTCACCGCGAATGAGCAGACGGGCGTTTTCCGTGGACGCGGCCGTCGACTCCGCCGCCACCCGCACTCCGGGTACGTAGTTGTTGATGATCGAAGCGAACCCGGCGCCCAGGAAATAGTAGGTGCCCGCCGGGCTGCCGGTGCCGAAGGAAAGAAACTCCAGCGCCGGGGCTGTCCGGGGGGTGAGAATCAGCAGCGCGGCCACCAGCACACCGAGCTTGGATGCCATACTCAAAACAAATCTTCCGCGTTTCATGATGTTCTCCTTTCCGGCATGTTCAGCCGAGTTCCTTTACGACGATGGTAAAGCCGCTGGGCAGTTGATGATGAAACATGGGGAAGGCCTGGGTGAGCGCTTCACCCGGTGCAATTCCCTTGGCATCTTGTTTGACTTTCAATGGATAGAAGCCGCCGGCAGCCGGCCCCTCCGGCAGGAAGATGTGCACGCGGTAGCGTTTCTGCTCCTGGGAAACATTTTTGATGGTCAGTTCCATGTGGAGTCGCTCGGCGCCTTTGTACTCCTTGAAATAGTACGCCACCTTGGTGACCTGGGCCGAATCGGCCACCTGATAGGTGATATTGGGGGCGATGCCCGTATCCGCGGCCGGTTTGCCGGTGGTGGCGCAGGCCGTCAACAGCCCTCCCGTGATCACCACGGCCAGCAAACCGATCATCCATCGATAGTTTTTCATTCCCATCGCTTTCTCCTTCCTCGAGTTGGGTGGTTTAAGGTCGACCGGCGTTTACAAGGTTGCAATCCTGGCGGATGCGCCGGTCGATGTCTTTGTGGAGCGACTTGGGGGCGTGTTTGGCGTAGGTCAGATAGGTTTCCAGGAGGTGGCGTCGGTTTTTTTCGTAAGCTTCAGCGGAGTTTTGCTTGATGATGGAGTCCAGGATGTCGCGGTGTTCGTCGATGAATTTCCGGACCTGGGCGGAGCTGAGGATATCGCGGGTGCGATCGATGATCAGGGCTGAATAGGATTGGGTAATGGATTCGGTGATAAAGACGATGATGGGATTTTTCGTGATTTTGGCAACTTCGCAGTGAAAGGACACGTTGAGCAAGCGGGCTTGCCTGCGGGATTCGGAAACCAAGGTTTCCGCTTTTTGCAAAAGGGTTTCAAGGCGCCGCAAGTCTTGGTCGGTTCGGTATTTGGCCGCCATTTCGGCGGCGCGGGGCTCGATGTAAAGGCGGGCGTCGATGAGATGGGAATAGTCGATGCGGCCCATTTGGATCAGGTTTTGAAAATTCTCCGTAATCGGTTCGGAGGTCAGCTCCGAGATATAAGCCCCGGCCTTGACGCCTCTGCGGACGGTGATGAGGCCACTGCGCTGAAGGTTGCGCAGGGCTTCGCGGACGGTCACCCGACTGACCTGAAACTGTTCCACCAAGACCCGTTCCGGAGGAATTTTTTCCCCTGGTTTGTAAATGCCTTCCTGGATCGATTTCTTGATGGCGGATTCCACCTCCTGGGATAGCAGGGGTTTTTTGAGAGATGCAAAGCCTTCGATGGGCAACCTTGTGGTCATATTCTGAATCCCTTTTATAAGTCTAATGTCTGATGTCATACCACTTGGACGGTGTCAACCCTTTTTTGCCCGGGGGGGCGACGAGGCGAAAGAGATGCCCATCCCCCGTCACCTCGATGTCAATCCGGAGCGCTACGTAAAAGAATTGTAAAAGGCTTGGGGGCGACTGGCGTTGGACGGGGAGATGTCCTAATAGTTGCTCAGGCTGGGCCATACGGCGTAGCCGAGCAACTGTCTGTGATCAAATGTCATTCCCAAGCCTCCCGCGGGATGGCGGGGAACGGAGATGGAACCTATGATCGAGAAGATGATCAAACACCTGCGCGGCGCGTTGGCGATGCTGCTCTACGTGCTGAACACGGTCTTCTGGTGCGCGTTGTTGTTTCCGGTGGCGCTGCTCAAGTTGATGGTGCCGGCCGCCGGATGGCGGAGCGGCTGCAACCGGGTGCTGCACCTCATCGCCTCGGCCTGGATCGGTTGCAACAACCTCAACCAACGGCTGCTGGGGCGGGTGCGCTGTCACGTGGAGGGGTTGCCCGAGCTGGAGCGCCGCGGCTGGTACCTCGTTCTGGCCAATCACCAATCCTGGGTGGACATCCTGGTCTTGCAGCGCATTTTTAACCGCCGCATCCCGCTGCTGACCTTTTTCCTCAAGCGCGAACTGATCTATGTGCCGGTTCTCGGACTGGCCTGGTGGGCCCTGGATTTTCCCTTCATGAAGCGCTACTCGAAAGAGCTGCTGGCGCGCAAACCGCACCTGGCCGGCCGCGACCTGGAGATTACCCGCCGGGCCTGCGAGAAATTTCGCCACCTGCCGGTGGCGGTGATGAACTTCGTTGAAGGGACGCGCTTTACGCCGGCCAAGCACCAGCGCCAGACCTCTCCGTATCAGCACCTGCTGCGGCCCAAATCCGGGGGGGCGGCCTTCGTGCTTTCCACCATGGGCGAACGGATGCACCGGGTGCTGGACGTCACCATCGTCTATCCGCCGGGGCCCAAGTCCTTTTGGGCTTTTTTGTGCGGCGAGATCCGGGATGTGAAGGTGGCGATTCGTTCCCTGCCCATCGGCAAGGAACTGGTGGGAGACTACTTCCACGATCCGGAATTTCGCGACCGTTTCCAGGGGTGGATCAACACCCTGTGGGAGGAAAAAGACGGCTTGATGGAACGACTCAAACCCACCCTGCCCCCCGGCGGCCAGCCCGCCTGACCGATGACGATCATCGCCCTTCCGGCGGCGGGCGTCGTGTTTACCTGAACGAGTTCATGTTTTCGTAGGAGCGGGCCATGCCCGCGAAAACAGCCTGTGAATTTCCTGAAAAGATGATCCAAAACGAACCTGCGGTTGAAAATGCGGCGGAAAACAGGTGACAAACTCGCCGAGATCCCTCGTCGCGACCGCTCCGTCGGGATGACGTTTTGAAATTTGAAACTGAGGCTTTCCGGCGACCTTCAGCCTTTCGACATGGACCCCGGGTCTTCGCCCGGGGTGACGGTAGAGGAGGGGTGCATGGACCCCGAGTCGTTGCCCGGGGTGACGGTAGAGGAGGGGTGCATGGACCCCGGGTCTTCGCCCGGGGTGACGGTAGAGGAGGGGTGCATGGACCCCGGGTCTTCGCCCGGGGTGACGGTAGAGGAGGGGTGCATGGACTCCGGGTCTTCGCCCGGGGTGACGGTAGAGGAGGGGTGCATGGACTCCGGGTCTATGGCCCGGGGTGACGAGCTGCTGAAGAACGCCAGATGGGCCCGGCCCGATGCGAGGGGCGCGATCCCATTGGCTTGTCCGCCCGGCCCCATTGCCTTGGCCGCGCGAAGCCAGTCCGCGCGATCCCATTGCCTTGTCCGCCCGACCCCATTGCCTTGTCCATCAGGCCCCATTCCGTCATTCCGGGCTTGACCCGGAATCCATGTTCATCAGTGATTGCGTCGTAAAAAAGCCGAAAACAGCCATTGTCATTCCGAGGAGCTTGCGACGAGGAATCTCAAGCATCCGCTATTATTAATCATTTCGTTTTACGAAGAGATCCCTCGCTGCGCTCGGGATGACAATTCGGATTTTTTACGAAAGCATCATCGGTACGAGTCGCCGAAAAGCACCCCGCAAATTAAAAAATTCGGTACCACGTGCTATCGGACGCCATAGAAACTATTTGCCAATTTTTCGACGGATCCCCACGACTCCGATCAATCCGGCGCAAGCAGGACGTGTTCCCAAAGACCCGATGGTTTGTCACCCCCGGGATTTGTAGGCTTTGGGGTCGATCTGGTATTTTTTCACCCGGTGCCAGAGGCTGCGCTCCTTGATGTTGAGTTGCTGGGCGGCCCGGGACTGGATTCCGTTGCACTGCTG
>JAQVTF010000238.1 GCA_028700185.1 Desulfobacteraceae bacterium
ACTTTCTTTTCCATTAGTCACTTTAGATCACTCGTCACTTTAGTCACTTTCTTTTCCATTGGGCACCACCACCACCTGCCTGTCGTGGTGAAGTATGTCCACCTGGACCCCGTAGACCGCCGCCACCATATCGGCGCTGATCTCGTCGGGGCGCCCGCTGGCAAACACTTTGCCCTTGCGGATAAACAAAAACCGATCCACGAAACGCAGGGCCAGGTTCAGGTCGTGCATGGTCATCACCGCGGCCAGCCGATGCTCTTTGACCACCCGGCGGATAGTCCCCAGGATCTCCAGCTGGTTTTTCAGATCCAGGCTGCTGGTGGGCTCGTCCAGAAGCAGCACCCGCGGCTCCTGGACGATGGCCCGAGCGATACAGACCTTCTGAAGTTCTCCGCCACTCATGCGGTCGATGTCGCGCATGGCCAGGTGATCGAGACCGAGCTGGTGCAGGGCGGCCCCCACCTTGTGCAGATCCTCGTGCCCCACTTTCCAGCCCATGTGCGGTTTGCGCCCCAGCAGCACGGCATCAAAGGTCGTCATGCGGCCGGCCTCGTTGCGCTGGGCCACGTAGCCGAGGCGGCGGGCAATCTGACCGACGCTCATGTCGAACACATCGGCCCCTTCCACCATCACGCTGCCGGTTTTGGGCTGGATCGTAGCGTTGATGCAACGCAGCAAGGTGGTCTTGCCCACGCCGTTGGGCCCCAGGATGGCCAGGATTTCACCGGCGCCGAGGGTGAACCCCAGGTCTTCCAGCACCAGGCCTGAGCCGTTGTATCCCACCCGAATGTCCTTCACCGCAAGCATCATCGCCACCGTCCACGAATCAACAGATAAAGAAAGGTCGGCGCCCCCAGGAAAGCCGTCAGCACCGCCACCGGCAGCACGTGAGGCGCCAGCAGGAGTCGGGCCACCGTGTCCGAGGCCAGCAGTAGCACCGCACCGCTGAAACTGGCCGCCGGCATGACGAACCGATGGTCATCACCGATGATCCGCCGCACGATGTGGGGACAGATCAGCCCCACGAACCCGATCACCCCCAGAAACGAAACAATGATGGCGGTGATCAGCGAAGCGACAATCATCCCGAACATTCGCACCCGCTCCACCCGCACCCCCAGGCTGCGGGCTGTTTCATCCCCGGCGTCGATGGCGTTGTAGTTCCACCGGTTGACAATGAAGAAAACCAGCCCCATCGCCACGGCCACGGCCATGAACCCCACCTCGCGCCAGCCGGCCCGGCCCACGTCCCCGAAGGTCCAGAACACCATGGCCGCCAGTTGCACGTCGTCGGCAAAGTACTGCAAAAACATGGTGCCGGCGGAAAACAGGGAACCGAGGGCCACCCCGCTCAGCACCATCACCTCGGGGGTGGCGCCCCTCAACCGGGCAATGGCGATGATCACCAGGGAAGTGGCCATGCAGGCGACGAAAGCCGCCAGGGTTGTCAAATAGGGATTGGCAATGGTCACCGCCCCCACCGTGGTGGACTGCATGGTACCGGCGCCCAGGAGCATCACGGCAAAGGCCGCACCGAAGGCGCCGGCCTGAGAGAGGCCCAGGGTGAACGGAGACCCCAGCGGATTTCTCAGTATCGACTGCATGGCCGTACCGGCCGCGGCCAGCCCTGTTCCGGCCAGCAGCGCCGCCAGGGCATGGGGCAGCCGGATGCTGCGGATGATGATGTCAAACCGCGGATCGGCCTTCAGGCCGGTCAAGGACCGCAACACCTGGTCCACCGGCACCCGCACCGCCCCCAGGGAAACGGCCATCACCAGCAGCGCCAAACTCAGCAGAGCCAAGCCGATGACGAAATAGGTCTTTCGGCCCACGTAGGCGGTGTACGCTTCCGGGATATGGCCGTGATTCAGATGCGACATGTCAGGACGCTCTCACCGGGATGCGGATAAAGGCCAAGCCATCGTATTGCCGATTGAGAATCTCGAAGGCCGGCGCTCCATTGATGAAAACGCAGATCTCCTCGGCCTTGGCCATGGGATCGATATCGGCAAAACGCTCCGGATACAGAATCTTGCCAACGTAATAGGCATTGGCGAAGATCGCCTCGAAGTTCTGGGTGTAGGCGTTGTAGGGAAACAAGCCGTAAACGCGTTCCTCACGCACCGCAGTGAGCGCTTGGTAGGCCGGATCGTGGCGCAACTGTGCCAAACCATTGGCGCTGCGATCCAGGTGAAGGGTGGAGACGTCGAGAAAAATCACGTCTGGATCCCAGGCCACGATCTGTTCCTTGGCCACATTGGCGTGGGAGATGTGCTTGCCGGGACTGGACAGCGTGCCCGCCACGTTGTTGGCATGCGTAAAGGCAAAAGGCGCAAAGGACGGCTCGGTGGACTGGAATCCGTGGGGACCGGCCTGGGCCAGGCCGCCGACATAACACGACCGCTTGCCGTCATCGGGGACATCCCGGGTCCGCCGGTCCAGATCGGCCACCAAGGCGTCGAAATATTCGATCACCGCCTCGGCCCGTGCCGTTTCGCCCATCACTTCGCCCATGAGCCGCAGGGCCTGGTCGAGTTGACGGCGGCCGTAGGTGAGGTTGCCGTACTCAAGCACGATCACCGGGATTCCGGTCTTGGCCTGGAGGGGGTCCGGTCCCTGGCCCCGGTTGGCGTAGGTCTTGAAGATCACTTGGGGTCCGGGATCAAGACTGGCGATGAGCTCCGGGTTGTCATGACCGCGCAATTCGCCGAACAGGGGATAATTTTTGAATTGAGGATTGGCAATGGCATAGGGCCGTGCATCCACCGGCGCATTGCCCAGCTCAAGGCTGTCGACGGCCACGATCCGATCCTGGGCGCCGATGTAGGTCAACAGCCGCAGGCACCCCGGACCGGAGCAAATCACTCGCTCCACCGTCTTCGGGATGGTCAGGATCCGACCGGCGGCATCGGTGATCGGCCGCGTTTCGCCAGCCGAAACCGCGCTGGCCAGCACCAGTATCACTACCGTCGCCAGAAAAATGCGCTTTGCTGTTTTGACTGTATTTCGCCCGATGTCCCGGCAAATCATGTGAATTTCCTTTCCGAAAACAAAAACGCCACGATGGTCCTCTCCCCCCTCGGAAGAAGTGCGAACCTTCGTGGCGCGCGGACTGGATTTTATAAAAACGAATCCGAACCAGCCCTGTTGAGCTGATCGGAACGAGACCAATATCTTTGCTTGGTGCGACTTCTTGTCGCGTTGAATGTAAACTCTTTATTAAGGAAGTTGGTCGAGGCTGTCAAGGGTCTGCCTTGCTTTTCATTTCCTCTTGCCAGCGCCTGTGCGAATCTGATATAAGTAATTTTCTGTTTATGGTGGATGTAGCTCAGCTGGCAGAGCACCGGGTTGTGGCCCCGGTTGTCGTGGGTTCAAGTCCCATCATCCACCCCACTTTTTTTCGATACCGCCCGGACCATGGCCGAAGCTTCGGCCATGGTC
>JAQVTF010000239.1 GCA_028700185.1 Desulfobacteraceae bacterium
CACCGCGCCGAACTTTTCCCCGTTGGGATCCAGGGTCAGGATGTCCACCCGGCCCTGGTTGTATTCCTTGTAGCGGGCCTGGAGGGTCTCCACGTCCAGCTCGTTTCCCTTTTCGTCCACCCTCATCTCCGGTGGCAGGGGATAGGGAACGTCGAATTCGATTTTTTCCCCAGGTTTTTTCAAAGTTACGGTGAAGTTGCCCGGTTCGCCGGCGATGCGCGCCACCACCGTCTCCAGCCGTACGGTGATCTTGGGTTCGGCCTTCACGGCGGCGATCATTTCCCCCACCTGGGGGGCGATGAGGGTCTCGTAGGGGATCTGGTTGGGGAGCTGCTGGCGCCAGTGGTTGGCGTGCCCGCCAAGCGCCCCGGTTTTCTCCACGATGGTCACTTCGTATCCGGCCTTGGCGGCATCCAGGGCCGCCGCCATCCCCGTCATCCCGCCGCCGAGCACCAGGATGCGACGCGACAGGGATTCCAGCAGATACGGCTCGGGCAAAGAAACCTTCTTGACCCGGGCCATCCCCATGCGCAGGTAGTCTTCGGCGAGCATCTGGACCCGGTCAAAAGCGTCTCCGGAGGCTTTTTCCTCCTCGGTGAGCTTGGGAAAGACATCCCGGGGATGGGACCAAACCACCTGCTCGCGCAGATTGGCCCGTTCCACGATGCAGTTGTCAAAGCGAAAGATGTCGAAGTTGACCCGCCGGGAGCAGGCGCCGATGACCATGGCGTTGATGCCTTTTTCGGCGATGTCCTTTTTGATCAGGGCGACTCCCTCCGGACCGCAGAGAAACGGGTGCTGCTGGACGGGGAAGCCTTCCTCGGCAGCCACGGCGCACAGGGCGTCCACGTCCAGAGAGTCCCCGATGCCGCAGCCGGTGCAGATGTACATACCGTATTTTTTATCCATGGATCGAACCTCCTACCGCTTCACCAGGGTTTGAATCGCTTTCAAAGCCATTCCGGTGGCGCTCTGGTTGCTGCTGACGACATCCAGCGGCTTGTTGGCGCAGCCGGTGGCGAATTGGCCGCCTTTGTTGAAGTCGTTGATCAGGAAGCCGTCGGGGCTCACTCTGAGGTCGGCCGGCAGCGGTGCGTTGACGGCTGTCGGCTGCATACCGGTGGCCAGCACCACCATGTCCACCGTCTGGTGAATCTTTTCGCCGGTGACGGCGTTTTCGGCGGTCACGGTCACGGCATCGCCATCGGCCCCGGCCACCTCGGCGACCTTGCCCTTGATGAAGAAGACGTTCTCATCTTGGCGGATCTTCTTGTAGAATTTCTCATACCGATAGCCGGGTGCCCGCAGGTCGATGTAGAAGATATAGATCTTGGCATCCGGGTACTGCTCACGAATGTAGGTGGTCTGCTTGAGGGAGGCCATGCAGCAGATGTAGCTGCAGTAGGGCAGGTGGTTTTCGTCACGACTGCCGGCGCATTGAACGAAGGCCACGCTGGCGGGGGGCTGGTTGTCGGAAGGCCTCAGGATCTTGCCTTCGGTGGGGCCGCTGGGAGCGGCCAGTCGTTCCATCATCATGTTGGTGACGATGTTCGGATAGCGTCCGAAACCCAGGTTGTCGATCTTGGTGGCGTCGTAGGGCTCCCATCCGGTGGCCCAGACCACCGATCCGACCTTGAAGCTCACCGTTCGGGGTTGCATGTCCAGTTCCACCGCGCCGTATTGGCAGGCTTCCTGGCAGCGTTGTCCATCTTCCGTGCCCACGATTTGCGGCGATATGACGTAGCGGGCCGGAAAGGCCATGGGGTGGGGCAGGTAGGCGCCCTTGGTGCGGTTCATGCCGAAGTTGAATTCGTTGACCACCTCGGTCTCGCAAGCGGCGGCGCAAGCCCCGCAGCAGGTGCATTTTTCATTGACGTAGCGGGGGTTGATACGGATGGTGGCCTCGTAGTTTCCGGGGGATCCATCGATCTTCTCCACCTCGGCCAACGTGAGCACCTGGATCCGGGGGTTGTCCTTGATGCGGCGGAAGTTGATTTCCAAACCGCAGGACGGGGGGCAGAGTTTCGGGAAGTACTGATTGAGCTGGGCCACACGGCCGCCCAGGTAGGGGTTCTTTTCCACCAGGACCACCTCGTAGCCAACCTCGGCGGCTTCCAGCGCGGTTGTCAACCCGCTGATGCCGCCGCCGACCACCAGGATACTGCCGCTCACCGGGGCTGATTTGTCTGCTGTCATGCTGTCCTCCGTGAAAAGTGATCGTTGCGTCCCGTATTTCGATTCCGACCGACGCGAATGGCGGGTCCGGCTCCTCGCGCCGCTGGTTGATCCGGTGTGTCCGATTGCCTCAAGCGCCCCCCGTTCGAGGTCGTGGCAGGCGGTTGAGGCAACAGGGCATCGCACTGGTGGAGGTGGGCTACGCAGCGCTGGCGGCTGGTTTGAAAAATACACAAAAACCTCCAGGCGCCTTGCGGCACCTGGAGGTGACTACGGGTTCAGACGATCGCAACGCGCATCGTCCGGGCCTGCATCAGGGAATGATCTGGATGTAGTCGCGTTTGAAGCAATCCCATTTGTCGGCCTTGAAGTCGTACTTGCTGTTGGTGAAGCAAAACCAGTTCTCGTCGTCCTGCCCGGGATAGTCGGCCTGATAGTAGAAGCCCGGATAGCGGGTTTCCTTGCGGAACTGGATGTGGCGCAGGTGAGCCTCCACCGTCCAGATGCGGTGCTGAATTTCCCAGGCGCGCATCAGTTCGTGCAGGTCGCCGGCAGCCAGTTTCTCGCAGTCCTCGCGCATGGTGGCCAACAGATCCATCACGATTTCCAGACACTTGCTGCTGGTCATGTAGAAGGTCGCCGTGCCGGCGCCGTACTCATGGGTGGCTTTCATCAAGCGGTACATCATACCGTTGGGCTTGAGGTAGTTGGGGTTGATGTCCACCGCGGTGGTGTATCCGCTGTGATCCAGGAAGGTGTGTACCGGCTTGTAGACCAGATCCACCAACTCCTGGGCCGATTCTTTCAGGGTCGGCTTGAAGTCGGCGAAATCACGGGCGTAACGCGCCATCTGCTTGGCAGCGACACGTCCCTCGGCATGGGAGCCGGAGGAGAACTTGTGACCGGAGCAGCCCACGCCGTCACCGGCGGTGAACAGACCCTGGACCGTGGTCATGCGGTTGTACACCTTGCCGTTACGGGCCTTGATCTTGTAGGCGTCCGGCACCCAGTCGAAATCCGGGCCGGAGGTCCACAGACCGCAGCACCCCGAGTGGCTGCCCAGCAGATACGGTTCGGTGGGCATGACTTCGGAGTTTTTCTTTTCCGGCTCGCAGTTCTGGGCGCACCAGAGGTTGGCCTGGCCGCAGGTCATGTCCAGAAAGTCTTCCCAGGCCTCGGCTTCGAGGTGCTTGAGTTCCTTCTTGTCCGTGGTCTTGCCCAGTTCGGCCAACGCGGTGACGGTGTCCATGATGATGGGACCGCG
>JAQVTF010000240.1 GCA_028700185.1 Desulfobacteraceae bacterium
CGTTGCCGCAGCGCCGGGGTATGGCTCACCGACGGCACCGTTTACCGTGTCATCCGCGGCAGCGATCCGCCCGGCTTTTTCCTCGATCATGGCGCTCCGGCCACAGCGCCGCCGGCGCGGATCCTGGCCCGCCTGCATCAGGCCTGCCCCCCCGAGAGTCCGTCCGCCGATATCCAGGCCCGGCTTTGGTGGACCGCCGACGCCTCCCGCTGTCACTGCCACAACGACGCCCAGCGGCAAGCCTTGACACTGCTCACCGAAACGGCCGGCGACCACTGCGTCTCCCTGTTGGCGGCCGCCTTCGACCTGCAAAGCGGTCCCCCGGGCCTTTTGGTGCTGTCCAGCCACCGGCGGGGACATTTCAACCCGGCCCGTCGGGCGCTTTTCGCCCAGGTCGGCCCCCTTTTCGACATCGCCCTGGCGAACTGGCGCGTGGGCCAGGCCCTGCGCGAGCGGGTCAAGGAGTTGAGCTGCCTCTACCGTTTGGCCCGTGTCGAAGCATCCCCCGAATCGCCGCTGGAGGAACGCTTCAACGACATCGTCGCCACCGTTTCCGCCGCTTGGCTGCACAGCGAAGACGCCCGGGTGCGCATCGAGTTCGACGGCCAGATTTACGGGGACAACGATTTCCCCGTCCACCGCCCCACCATGACCAGTTCCATCGTGGTGGAGGGCGCCCCCCGGGGAAAAATCGCCGTCGCCTACGCCGGTGACCATCCGGCCATGGACGAAGGGCCGTTTCTGGCCGAAGAGCGCAGCCTCATCGACACCCTCGCCCGGGAAATGGGCCGCATCGCCGCCCGGGAGGATTTCCGGCGGCAGAAGGCAAAGATGCGCAAACGCCTCGCCCATACCGATCGACTCAACATGATGGGGCAGTTGTCGGCCACCATCGCCCACGAAATCAACGAACCGCTCACCGCCATGCTCGGCTACGCCCAGTTGGCCGCCAAAAACCCCGGCCTGCCACCCCAGGCCCAGGCGGACATCGACCGGATCACCACCACCTGTCTGCACGCCCGTGAAATCGTGCGCAAGTTGCTCATGTTTTCCCGGGACATGCCCGCCCGTCTGGAAACGGTGTCGGTCCATCGGGTCATGGAAGACACTCTTGAGCTGTTCAGCGTCCGCTGCGCCAAGCAACGGATCGAAATTCGGCGACAACTCACCCCGGGCCGCGACACCGTCTATATCGATCCGGCCCGTCTGCGTCAGGTGTTTTCCAACCTGATCCTCAACGCCATCCAGGCGATGTCCCGGGGCGGCCGCCTGACCCTGACGACGCGTCGCCGCGAAGACCGTCTGGTGATTGCCATCGAAGACACCGGTTGCGGCATGAGCGAAGCGGAACTTCAAAAAGCCTTCATCCCGTTTTACACCACCAAGCCGCACCACCAGGGCACCGGCCTGGGATTGCCGGTGGTGAAGGAAATCGTGGCGGACAGCGCCGGAAAATTGTCGGTGTCCAGCCAGCCGGGCCGGGGCACACGGTTTACCCTGTCGTTTCCGGTGCGGGATTGATGTTGGAAATCTCGAAACTGGAAACTCGAAACTCGAAACTTGATGCTTCCGGCAGTCGCCCGCCCTCCACTCCAACATGAACCCCGGGCCGGGGCCCATTGTTACGGCCGCTGAAAACCGGCGCCGCCGAATCAAACGCCGGCCCCGTTCCACACTTTAGTCACTTTAGTTCACTTGTCACTTTTTTAAGTGACTAAAATTACGAGTGACTAAAGTGACTAAAGTGGTGGTGTCGCTGCGCTCCGGTTTTTATATAACTGCCAGAATTCCTTTACTTTAGCTCACTTTAGTCACTTTAGCTCACTTTAGTCACTTTAGCTCACTTTAGTTCACTAAAAAAGTGACAAAACCCCCCACTTTGACGGGACCCTGATGACCAATCCCCCCATCCCTGGCGCCGGTGGCAAATCCATGGTATGGGGCGGAATACATTCTGAAAAAGGTCCCACCCAGGCATTCACCCAGGTTTTTGAAATTTTCGGATTTCGGATTCCCCCATGACCGCATCCCCCCATATCCTCATCGTGGACGACGCTTTTGACACTCGCGAAGTGCTGCGGCGCAATCTGGAAGACCGTGGTTACCGCACCAGCACCGCCGACTCCGCCGAGGCGGCCCTGCGCGTGCTGGATACCGAACCGGTGCAGTTGGTCATCACCGATATCCGCATGCCCGGTCCCAGCGGCCTGGACCTGCTGCGCCATGTCCGCGACAACTTCAGCAGCGTGCGGGTGGTGGTGATCACCGGTTACCCGCGCTACGACGAAGCGATCCAGGCGATGAAAATCGGCGCCGAGGAGTATCTCATCAAACCGTTCACCGATGACGAGCTCTTCAACGCGGTGGAAGCGGCTTTCGCCAAGCAGCGACTACAGTCCGAAAAGCCCGCCGCCACCGTGCCCCACGCCAGGTACGGACTCATCGGCGAAAGTCCCGCCATGCGGAATCTGTTTGCCGCCATCAGCCGCGCCGCCGCCACCGACGCCACCGTCCTGGTTCAGGGGGAAAGCGGCACCGGCAAGGAACTGGTCGCCCGGGCGATCCACTACGAGAGCCGCCGGGCCGCCGCGCCCTTCGTGGCGGTCAACTGCGGGGCCATCCCCGAAACGCTCCTGGAAAGCGAACTCTTCGGTCACCTGAAGGGCTCTTTTACCGGGGCCCTCTCCACCCGGGCCGGCTTCTTCCAGACCGCCGACACCGGCACCATCCTCCTGGACGAGATTGCCGAAGCGCCGCCGGCCATGCAGGTCAAGCTCCTGCGCGTCCTCCAGGAAAAGGCGATCTTCATGGTGGGGGCCACCCGCCCCACCCATGTCGACGTGCGCATCATGGCCGCCACCAACAAGGACCTGGAAGCCTTGACCCGCAAAGGTCACTTCCGCGATGATCTCTTCTATCGGCTCAACGTCATCCGCATCAACGTTCCGCCACTAACGGCCAGGGGCGACGATATCGTTCTGCTGATCCGCCACTTCATCCAACGGTTCGCCCAGGAAAACGGCCAATCGGCACCGGGGATCTCGGATCGGGCCCTGGCACTGCTGCGGGGCTATCACTGGCCGGGAAACGTCCGCGAGCTGGAAAACATCATCATGCGCATTCTGGCCATGAGTCCGGGCCCGGTTATCGAAGCCCCGGACCTGCCCCAGTTGATGCGCTACAGCGTTTCGCCGACCGCCCAACGCCTCGATCGGCCGTTGAAGGCGGTGGAAACCGAATACATCCAGGCCGTCCTGGAAAACGTCGGCGGCAACAAAAGCCGGGCGGCACGAATTCTCGGCATCACCCGGCGTACCTTGCGGGACAAGTTGGCCAAAGGGACAACGGCGACGGATGATTAAAAGCGCCGGTTGGTTTCTTCCCGCTGGATCAATTTGAACCATCTCGCCTGGCTT
>JAQVTF010000241.1 GCA_028700185.1 Desulfobacteraceae bacterium
ACGGCGAGGTGGTGGCCGCCGTGTTCCGCGCCCTGGGACTGACGGCGGCGCGTTGTTACGAAAAATGGCGTCAAACCTTCGACTTGGACGGCGCGCACCTTTGTCTCGACACCCTTCCCTTCGGTACCTTTCTTGAAATCGAGGGGACTGGGGAAAGGATTCGACAGGTGGCCGCCGCACTGAGCCTGCCTTGGCACCGACGCATCCTGGGCACCTACCTGGATCTGTTTCACATCGTGGCCGAAGAAATGGACCTGTCCTTCTCCGACATCACCTTTGCCAATTTCGAGGGTCTGGTCGTGGACATGGGCGCCTGGCGGCACCGGTTCGAGGCCGGCGATCCCCCCTGCGGCGATGCGTTTTCCGTTACGCCTTCAACGGATTGAACCCTTTGAACGGGTGACGGAAAATAGCTTCGGCCCCTTTTTAAAACAGCTGGGCCTGGACCTTGAATCCAAGGTGCCGGAAAGCCTCGTCTCCGGCGCGACGGCCGGTGGAGGTCCGGATCACCATGCCGATGGCCAGCAGGTAGGGTTCCACCACGTCCACCAGGGTGTCGACATCTTCCTGCAACGTGGCGGCGATGGCTTCGATGCCCACCGGCCCGCCTTTGTAGTATTCGATGATCGTCTTCAGGTAGCGGCGATCCAGACGGGTCAACCCCAGGGCGTCCACCCCCTCGAGGGTCAAGGCGGCTTCCACCACTTGGCTGTCCACTCGCCCGTCGCCGCGTACCTGAGCGTAATCGCGCACCCTTTTGAGCAGTCGGTTGACGATTCTCGGCGTACCGCGACTGCGCTCGGCCAGACATCGGGCGCCGTCGGTGTCCATGGACATTTCCAGCAGGGTCGCCGAACGCCGCGTGATGCGCACCAAATCATCAACGCCATAAAAATTGAGACTTCGCATCAGGCCGAAGCGGTCGCGCAGCGGCGCCGACAGCATCCCCACCCGGGTGGTGGCCCCCACCAGAGTAAATCGCTTGAGCCGAAAACGGTGACTACGAGCGTGAATCCCCTTGTCGAAAACAAAATCCACGGCGAAATCTTCCATCGCCGGATAGAGAAACTCTTCCACCGCCTTGGGGGTACGGTGAATCTCGTCGACAAACAAAATGTCGCCTTCTTCCAGATGGGTGAGCAACCCGAGCAGGTCGCCCCCTTTTTCCAGGGCCGGTCCGGAGGTCACGGTCAACTGGCTGCCCATCTCGTTGGCGATGATGTGGGCCAGGGTGGTCTTGCCGAGGCCCGGTGGTCCATGGAAAAGCAGGTGTTCCAGCGGTTCGCCGCGTCCTTTGGCGGCCTCGATGGCGATGCTGAGGCTCTCCACCAGCTCCGGTTGGCCAATATACTCGGAAAGCCGTGACGGTCGCAGGCTCAGCAACTCCGGCGTCTCGTCACCGGGCATCAGGCGACCGGAGACGATCTCTTCGTCATCCAGACGACAACGGGTGAGCAGGTTGTCGTTCATCACCGGACCTCGCCACGGTAGACTTCTTCGAAAAGGGCTTCAGGAGTGTCGATGGCCGGGTTGCGCTGGAAGGCCTCATCGATCATGCGGCGGGCTTCGACAGTTTTGTAACCAAGCTGAGAGACCAGCACCTCGATCACCGGCTGGACAAAGTCGGCCGCCGCCGGGACCGCCGAGCTATCCTGGGGCCGAATCAGGGTGAACTTGCCCATCTTGCCTTCCAGGCTGGCAATGATCTTGTGGGCGGTGCGCGTGCCGATCCCCGGCAACCGCTGCAAGGTGCTCACGTCCCGATTTTCGATGGCCCGGGCAATGTCGCGTACCGGCATGGTCATGGCCCGCAGGGCCTTCATGGGCCCCACGTCCGCCACGGAGATCAGCATCTGAAAAAATTCCTTCTCCGCTTCCACCTGGAAACCGATGAGCAGCGGCTTGGGCTGGCGTTCGGTCTGCTGGTGGTAAATGTACAGGGACAAGGGGTCGCCCAGGGCCTTGCCGGCCAAGTCGGCAATCACCCCGGTCGGCAGCAGCACCTCGTAGCCCACCGCGTTGACCAGCAGCAGAATACGGTCCTCGTAGCGCTGCAACAAAGTGCCTTCCAGGTAGCCGATCATCTCGGTTTTTTCCCCTCATCCGCCGCGTTGCGGGCTTCTTGTCCCGGAATTGTTTGCCACTGACCGTAGCGGTAGAGTCCCACCAGCGCCATGCCGAGCGCGTCGGCCGCATGGTCGGGACGGATGGGAGCGTTCTGGCGCAGGGCCTGGCGCACGGCCCCTTCCATCTGCGCCTTGGGCGCATTGCCGTTGCCGGTGAGCACCGCCTTGGCTTCCCGCACGGCCACTTGGGCCACCGGCAGGCCACGAAGCCCACCGGCCAGCAGAATCACTCCGGTGACCTTGCCCAGCGTCAACCCCGACTTGGGATAGCGTTCCAGGGAAAAGGCGTCTTCAATGACCAACAAGTCGGGAGACTCGTCAGTGAGCAGGTCGCAGATCCGCCGGTAGATCCGGGCCAAACGTTCCGGCTGAGGATGATGGGCAGGGGTGCGGATGGTGCCGTAGGCGAAGTGGCAGACCTTCATTCCCCGGCCGTGGACAATACCAACGCCGGTAGCCGCCAAGCCGGGATCGATCCCCATGATCTTCACCAGGCCGCCGGCCGGCACGGTCAGTTCATCCCCTCGATCTTCTGCCGGGCGATCTTGGCCTCGTTGGAATCCGGATACTTGCGGATCAGTTCCTTGAGAATCAACTGGGCATTGCCCTTGTCGCCCAGATTGAAGAAGGCCAGGCCCTGCTTGAGCAGACTGGCCGGCACCTTGTTGCCGTCGGGAAAATTCTCGATGACCTCCTGGTACTCGAGAATTGCCTTTTCATACCAGCGCTCCCGGTAGTAGGTTTCGCCAAGCCAGAAACGGGCATTATCGGCGTTGTCTTCCTTGGGATAGAGATCCAGAAACTTTTGGAAACCGGCCCTGGCCGCCTCATAGGCCCCCCGCTCAAAATCCCGCATGGCGGCCTGGTAGATTGCTTCCGAGGTTTCAGGAACCGCCGCGGGAGAGCTGGGGACGGACGGGGGAGCGGCCCCGGCATCCGACTCCGGCCGAGCCGGCCCAGGCTGAATCGACTGGGGCTGAGGGGCTTCGGCAGGCTTCAGATCGAGGTAGGCTTCGATCTGCCCCACCCGGCTTTCCAGTCGTCCCAGATCCTCGCCCGACCCGGCTTTGGTGAGTTTTTCTCCCAGCGCGTACTGGGTCTCTTCGATCCCTCCTTTAACCCGGTTGAGGTCCGCACGCAACGCATCGATTTGAGCCTGGATCTCCGCAAACCGGGTTCGCAACTGACCGCCTTCCGTCTCGGATCGACCCGCCGCCGCCTCAAGATTCGCCTGGGTGCTTTCCAGGGCGGCAAGGCGCATGTCGAG
>JAQVTF010000242.1 GCA_028700185.1 Desulfobacteraceae bacterium
ACTGGATGTTGAAGGCCAACTGCTCGCAGGCTTCCCGGTCGGTCAGATCGTGGTATTGCTGAAGCGCCAGGGTGCCCAATACGGTGTGCATCTCCTTTGTGGGCCGTCCCCGGTGAGCGGGAAAAAGCATCGAGAACGTTTCCACCGGCAGCAAATCCAGCACATGATCGCGGAAAAAGCCCGGCCAGTTCTGATCGAGGATCTCGCGGCGCTTGGGGCTGAGAAACTGCCAGAGGTCGAACAAATGTTGCTGTTTGCGGCTTTCGATTTTCAGCATGTCTTCCTCTTGGCAACATATCGGATTTATTAAAAATATATGCCATGACAGGAAGATTTTGTCAAGTGCTTTGTATAAATTTTATGCCGTATTTACAGGATGTTAGGTCTGCTGGATTTTTTACGATGAAATCATCCATCGCCATGCTGTGTCAGCCACTGGCGGCCCTTGTCGGTCAAGCGGTATTTCTGCAAGCGGCTGTTGGGCTTGTCGGGAATGGTCATCTCAATCAGGCCGTCGGTCAGGGCCGGTTTGAGGTAGCGCTCGCGGAAGGATTTGCGGTCCGAAAGCCCCAGGGCGGATTGCAGCGCCTCGCGGCCCATCTCGCCCCGGATCGCCGCCATCAGTTCGCCGACTTGGGGGGTGACTTGAGGGCTGACTTGGGGGGCGGAGCTGGTCACCGTATCCAGAATCATCCGCAGCATGAAGGCGATAAACGGAGCGGAATCGGTCTTTTGGGTGCTTTCCTGAATGGCTTGGTAATACTCGGGCTGGTGTTCGAAGATCAGGCTTTCCACCGGGATGTCGGCAAACAGGGGATTCCAGCGGGTCAGAATCAGGCTTTGCCACAGCCGTCCCATGCGACCGTTGCCATCGGCAAAGGGGTGGATGAATTCGAACTCGTAGTGAAAGACCGAACTGGCGATGAGCGGATGGGCGTCGGTAGCAACCAGCCAGGCGAACAGGTCGGCCATCAGATGCGGCACCCGGTCCGCGGGCGGGGCCATGTGAATCACCTGCTGGCCTGCCATCACGCCAACGCCGCCGTGCCGATACACTCCCGCCTCGTCGATCAGACCGGACATCAGAATCCGGTGCGCTTCCAGCAGATCCTTTTCCGATGAGGGTTTCCAGGTGTCGAACCGGTCGTAGGCGGCCAGGGCGTTTTTCACCTCCTGCACCTCGCGGGGCGGGGCGATGACCCGCTTGCCCTCCAGAATCGCGGTGATCTGCGCTTCGCTCAGGGTATTGCCCTCAATGGCCAGCGAGCCGTGAATGGTGCGGATACGGTTGATGCGCCGCAGCCGCAAGGCTTTCGCCTGGTCGGTGAGTACGGTCAGCCACCCGATGGCCTCGCTGATCGAGGCAACCCGGTTCAGGATCTCGGGGGTTATGGTGTAGGGTGGCTGGTAGGCGCTCATATGCTTGCCTGTCAATGGGCGTTGTCGTTCGCGCCCGGCGCATCCTCGCCCTGAACGACGGGTTTGCCGTCTTTCCAGGTCACGGCGTACTGCCCCAGTCGCCGCTTTTTCTCCAGCGTCTTGCCGACGGCCTGACGGAGCGTTTCCAATTGCCGCTGCCCTTCCGGGGATGGCGTGGTTTTGTGTTTGGTATTCATCGGTTGGCCTCCTCAAGCAGAAGCTGATAGTCGTCGTCATGTACGATGTCGCGATTGCCTCCGCGCTGCTCGAAGACCAGCACCGGGCTTTCCCCGTCGTTCATGAAACAGGTGCAGCTATCTGCGCGATGGCTGAAATCGTTCAGTAGATGGTTCAGACTTCGCAGAAAGCGCCGCTCGATATCCGCCACCGGGATGTTGTGCCCGCCGTGCGCGCCCCGTTCAGCCACGCGCAGTTTCGACATTTCGACACTTGGTAGAGCCAAATTGATAAAGAAAGTTAAACCTGGCCACCCATAAAGACAAGAAGAAAACAGCGAATCTGGCCAGTTGTAAGATTTTTCAGATACATCCCAACGACAACCGGTAAGTAAGCCATCAGAAGACCAGCATAAAAAAATCAGCCACCGCCCGACACTTTCTCCGTCTCTCCGGTAAGTAAGGGCATAAACCAAAACGAGGAGCGACCGACCATGGATATCAACGACCTGTTTGACGGAATCATGAAAAGTATCAACCAGTTTGCCGACGAGATCGCCGAACAGCGGCTGTAGGAAAAAATGCAGGAAACCGGACGAGATCCGGAGAATGGGGGCAAGAATGCGTAGAATTTTGAGGCGAAATAGAAGCAGGGGATGACAGGTTTCCCGAAAAGGGAGTGATCAGGGCGGTAGCGCCGACACTGTAAAAGAGTCGCAAGTGGCTGACAATAAGCTTAAAAATAAAATCGGCCCAGTAACCGGGCGCGATTAGTGGAGGGGGCTGTCTTTTCTAAATGGTGGAGGCGGCGGGAGTTGAACCCGCGTTTTATGATCTAACCTATTGAAATTATTGGGGCAGGAGAGGTGCTACACAGATTTTGCACTGATTCAAAATGCCGCCCGGGTGACCCGGGCGGCATTTTGAATTGGTGCCTTCAGAGGGTGTTGAGGTAAGCGGTTTCGATGTCTTTGGGTTGGATACGGCTTTAAACCTATGGGTTACAGCGTAGAAAGTGGTTCCCGGGACAGCAGAAAAGGTGCGAAGAGGTCGTGACCTCCTATCCACCGGAGCTTCTCAGGCGGGGTCCCCGGAAGCGGCTATGGCGCTGACCCTCTACGGGATTTTCGGGCTGGCCGATTTTGCCTACGATGATGCCTTGAACCTTTCCAAGTCCCTCAACATCAGCCTTGAAGGTAAATCCGGCGGCTACAACGCCGAGGGCCGGTTCATCGGCATCAACACCCAGGCGACAGGCGCCGGCCGGCGCACTTCCAGGGTAACGGCGGAGGACATCGGCTTTCACGCCCCGCTGGTTCGCAAGGGCTCCAAGCTGCGACTGGCCCGGCCCGGCGAACGCCACCAAAGACGCCTGGAGCACCCCCAGACCGAATGGGACATCCTGCACGGGGTGATCATGGCCTATCGCCAGGGCGACGTGCCCGTGGCCCGCGGCTACCTGAAGCGTCACACCGAAGGCAACGAGGACTTTTTCAAGGCCCTGTTGCAGGTCTGGGCCGCCGAGATGCCCGACGAAAAGCTGCGCAAGGAGGCCCAGGCGTTGTTGTTCGGGTTGCGGTAAAGGGTCTGGGCAATTGAGGATGGAGTTTTAACGGCTGGTTTGTTGACGGCCGATGTGCTGGTGAGTAATGATATGGGTAAAGTCATCGGCAGCCGGGTTGCCGGTCGTGACGATGGACGTTGCTGACGTCGGGAGAGTAAGGCGCCTGACGCGGGATGGTGGGCGTGAGGCATCGGCAGAGATTCGTGCAATCC
>JAQVTF010000243.1 GCA_028700185.1 Desulfobacteraceae bacterium
CACTCGTAACTTTAGTCACTCATAAAGGCCAAACCCATGCCCCCCACTTCCCCCTTCCCCCCCCCCTGGCGAACCACCCCGCCCCAGCCGGGCACCTACCGGGCGATCTTCAAATGGGGCGCCCCCGACGCCTTCAAGCACCCCAACCCGCGCCTCTACAGGCTGCTCAAGGCCCGTTTGGGGATGACGGATGGGGATTTCACCCGGCCCCGGGACACCGGCGATACCCCGGTGCACTGCCCATCGCCCGGGGCGCTCACGGCCGAACAGATCGAGGCCCTGGCCCGCATCGTCGGGGATGCCAACATCGCCGCTGACGACTTCAGCCGGGTCCGCTACGGTACCGGTCAAACCCTGGAAGAGGCCCTCCGCCTGCGCCGACAGGATCCCGGCCCGGTGCCGGACCTGGTGGTCCATCCCCGACAGGCCGACGACGTACGGGCCGTGGTGGCCTTCTGCGATCAGCAGCGGATTCCGCTGCGGGTCCATGGCGGCGGCAGCTCGGTGACCTTGGGGCTTCAGGCCGTCGGCGGCGGCGTGACCCTGGCCATGGCCACCCACATGCGCCGGGTTCTGGCGTTCAACGAAACCAACCAAACCGTGACGGTGGAGCCGGGCATCCTCGGACCGGCCTACGAACGGGCGCTCAACGAAGCCCCGATGCGCTTCGGCGCCGCGGCCCCCTACACCGGCGGCCACTTCCCCCAAAGCTTCGAGTATTCCACCGTGGGCGGCTGGATCGCGGCCCTGGGCGCCGGCCAGCAGTCCTCGTACTACGGGGACGCCGCCGATCTGGTGGTGAGCCAGCACTACGTCACCCCGGCGGGGGAAATCCGCACCCTGCCCTACCCGGCCACGGCCACCGGCCCCAAGGTCAACGATATCCTCAAGGGCAGCGAGGGCTGTTTCGGCGTCATGGTGGCCGCCACCCTGAAGATTTTTCGCCATCGACCCGAAAATCGGCGGCGCTTCAGCTTTCTGTTCCCCTCCTGGCCCCGGGCGGTGGCGGCGGCACGGGCCATCACCCAGGGCGAGTTCGGCCTTCCCTCGGTGCTGCGCATCTCCGACGGCGAGGAAACCGACGTGGCCATGAAGCTTTACGGCATCGATCACCCCTGGCTCGACCGACTCCTCGCCCGGCGCGGCTTCATCGCCGGCCGGCGTTGCCTGATGCTCGGCCAGGCCGACGGTCAGGCGGATTTCGCCGCCAACATCCGGCGCCAGGCCCGTCGCATCGCCCGGCGCCGGGGCGGATTCTCCCTCACCGGCTACCCGGTGACGCGCTGGTCCCATGGCCGGTTCACCGATCCGTACCTGCGCGAAGACCTCGCCGATTTCGGCATCGCCATCGACACCCTGGAAACCGCCGTCCCCTGGGACCGGCTCGCCGCGGTCCATCGCCGGGTGCGCGCCTTCATCAAACAGCGCCCCGGTACCATTTGCATGACCCATGCCTCCCACTTCTACCCCCAGGGGACGAACCTGTACTTCATCTTCATCACCCGCCCCGCGGACTTGGCGGATTTTACCGCCTTTCACCGGGGCATCATCGCCCGCATCGCCGCCGCCGGCGGCAGCCTGAGCCACCACCACGGCGTGGGGCGGCTCATGGCCCCCTGGATGGAATCCCATCTGGGGCCGGCGCAGATGGCGGTGCTGCGCGCCCTCAAACGTCACTTCGACCCCCAGGGGATCATGAATCCCGGCGGAACGCTGGGGTTGGATTGAAAGCGACGGGAAACCATGACCGAAAAGGACCTTCTGCTGGCCATCGACAACGGCACCCAGAGCCTCAAGGCCATCGTGTTCGACCCGGGCGGCCGGCTCATCGGCCGCCGTCAGGTGGTTTTCCAACCGTATGTCAGCCCCCGGCCGGGGTGGGCCGAGCAGGATCCGGAAGTCTTCTGGCAGGCCCTGTGCAGCGCCTGCCGGGGCCTCTGGCGGGACGACGCCTCCCTGCGGGAACGGATTGCCGGGGTGGCGGTGACCACCCAGCGCAGCACGGTGATCAACCTGGATGAATCCGGCCGCCCCCTGCGGCCGGCCATCGTCTGGCTCGATCAGCGCCGCACCAGCGGACTGCCACCGGTGGGGGGGCTTTGGGGGCTGGCCTTCCGGCTCCTGGGCTTCAGCGACACCATCGCCTACTTCCAGGCCGAAACCGAAGCCAACTGGCTCCGGGTGCACCAGCCGGAGATATGGGCCCGCACCCGCCACTTTCTGTTGCTCTCCGGCTATCTGAACTGGCGTCTCACCGGCCGTTTCGTGGACTCCGCCAGCAGCATCGTCGCCTACCTGCCCTTCGACTACAAGCGTCTGGCCTGGGCGCCGGCCCGGGACTGGAAGTGGCAGGCCACCGGCGTTGCGCCGGACCTGCTCCCCGAGTTGGTGCCGCCCACCGCGGTGATGGGCCAGGTGACGGGGGCGGCCGCAGCCGAAACGGGGATGCCGGCGGGCCTGCCGGTGGTGGCAGCGGCCGCCGACAAGGCCTGCGAAGTGATCGGCGCCGGCAGCCTGGAACCCCATGTGGGCTGCCTGAGCTATGGCACCACGGCCACCATCAACGTCACCAGCGCCCGCTACGTGGAGCCGGTGCGGCTCCTGCCGCCCTACCCGTCGGCGGCGCCGGGCCGCTACAGCCTCGAAGCGATGATCTACCGGGGCTACTGGATGGTCAGTTGGTTCAAGCAGCAGTTCGGCCACCTGGAGGCCCGGGCGGCGGAGATGGAAAACGTCTCCGCCGAGGAGCTGTTCGATCGCATGATCGCCGATGTTCCCGCCGGCGCCATGGGCCTGGTCCTCCAGCCCTACTGGTCCCCGGGCCTCAAGTCCCCCGGTCCCGAGGCCAAGGGGGCGGTGATCGGCTTCGGCGACGTGCACACCCGGGCCCACCTGTACCGGGCGATTCTCGAAGGGCTGGCCTACGGCCTGCGCGAGGGCAAGGAGCGCATCCAACGACGCACCGGGGTGCCCATCACCGAGCTGCGGGTCTCCGGCGGCGGCAGCCAAAGCCGGCAGGCCATGCAGGCCACCGCCGACATCTTCGGCCTGCCGGCGGCCCGCCCCCACACCTACGATACCGCCGGCCTCGGGGCGGCCATCGACCTGGCCGTGGGCCTGGGCCTGCACCGGGACATCCACCAGGCCGTGGCCGCCATGACCCGCATCCGGGACGTCTTCGAGCCCGATCCCGGGCGCCAGGCCCGCTACGATGCCCTTTACCGTCGGGTCTATCTGAAGCTCTACCGTCGCCTGAAGCCGCTCTACAAAGAGATCCGCGCCATCACCGGATACCCGGGCTGATCCGGGCCCTTGGGGACAAAGCGGTTGCCAGAATGCGGACTCGGATGGTATGAAATTTTGA
>JAQVTF010000078.1 GCA_028700185.1 Desulfobacteraceae bacterium
GTTTCGAGAATCACTGAAAATCCTCATTTTGATGTTTTTTCAGTTTAATTTTTTAGTCAAGCAAATAGCTGTTTTATAGATTACGTATTGATATAACTTATTTTTTTTCTCACTTCCACTTAATTTCAACTACTGGCATGGCTGTTGCTGGTCTTACCGTGAAGATAGCCCAAAATCTTCGGGGCGCTTGGACGGAGTGCAGTGCGCTTTACGGCCTTAGATGCCAAGGGCCCGTGCAACCGACAAAACATGAAGATCTGGTCTTTTCAACGCTGACTGCTAATCGGGAAAAGGAGGTGATGATCTCTTTCATTCAGTTTTTTCCAGTGCGCTGGTAAGAATTATCTTACGACAAAGGAGAGGACGATGCCAAGTTTTGTCATTGAGGAAAAATGTGATGGCTGCAAAGGCGGGGACAAAACGGCCTGCATGTACATCTGCCCCAACGACCTGATGGTGCTCGATGTCGATCGCATGAAAGCCTACAACAGCGAGCCGGACATGTGCTGGGAGTGCTACAACTGCGTCAAGATCTGCCCCACCCAGGCGATTGAGGTCCGCGGTTATGCCGATTTCACCCCCCTTGGCGCCAGTGTCCAGCCCATGCGTGGCACCGCGGACATCATGTGGACGGTCAAATTCAGGGGCGGCACGATCAAACGCTTCAAGTTCCCCATCCGCACCACCCCGGAAGGTTCGGCCACGCCGGACGGCGGGTACAGTGTCGGTCCGGGCACCCTGAACGATCAACTGCTGTTTACGGAACCGGCGTCTTTGAAAGAAGACAAACTATGGACACTCGGGGACTGAAGGGGGTGATCGATGATGCAGGAATTCAAAACTGTTGAGGTAACCACTGATCTGTTGATCATCGGCCCGGGCATGGCCGGCTGCGGTGCCACCGTGGAGGCGGCTCACTGGGCCAAACAGAACAACATCAAGGTCACCGTGGTGGACAAAGCCGCCATGGAGCGTAGCGGTGCCGTGGGGATGGGCCTGTCGGCCATCAACCAGTACCAGGGGACCAACACTCCCCCCGACTACCTGAGCTATGTACGCCAGGACCTCATGGGGCTCTGCCGCGATGACTTGGTGATGGACATCTCACGCCACGTCAACGGCACGGTGCACATGTTCGAGGGCTACGGCCTGCCCATCTGGAAGGATCCGGACGGCAACTATGTCCATGAGGGCCGCTGGCAGTTGATGATCAACGGCGAGTCCTACAAGGCCATCGTGGCCGAGGCGGCCAAGAACGCCGTCGGCATCGACAACATCATCGAGCGGGTCTTCGTGGTCCGCCTGCTCCTGGACAAGAACGACAAAAAACGCGTGGCGGGGGCCATCGGCTTCAGCGTGCGGGATCCGGAAATCTACGTCTTCAAGTTCAAGGCCTGCATCGTGAGCGCGGGCGGCGCGGTGCACGTCTTCCGGCCCCGGTCCACCGGCGAAGGTCTCGGCCGGGCCTGGTATCCGCCCTGGAACGCCGGCTCCAGTTCGTACCTGACCACCACCGCCGGCGCCGAGATGACCAGCCAGGAAGTGGTTTTCATTCCCGGACGCTTCAAGGACGGCTACGGGCCGGTGGGCGCCTGGTTCCTGCTGTTCAAGGCATCGGCCACCTCGGCCACCGGGTTCAACTACATGGCCGAAGGATTGGCCGAAGGCGGCGAGCTGCACAACTGGCCGCCCTACGGCAAAGTCAAGCCGATTCCCACCTGTCTGCGCAACCATCTGATGATGATCGAGATGTACCACAAGGGCGACGGACCGATCTTCATCCACACCGACAAGGCCATCGCCAAGCTGGCCGAAAAAGCGCCGGACGAAAAGACCTACAAGAAGGAACTCAAGAAACTCGAGGCCGAGGCGTGGGAGGACTTCCTGGACATGACCATCAGCCAGGCGGTGCTCTGGGCCTCCAAGGACGTTTTCCCGGAAGAAGGCCCGTCGGAAATCATGCCTTCGGAACCGTACTTCATCGGTTCGCACTCCGGGGCCTCGGGCGCCTGGGTGTCCGGCCCGGAAGACTTGCAGACCCCCGAATCCAAGGAGGTCTATTTCTGGGGCTACAACCGCATGACCACCGTCAAGGGACTGTTCACCGCCGGCGACGGGGTCGGGGTGTCGAGCCACAAGTTCTCCTCGGGTTCCTTTACCGAAGGCCGTATCGCCGGCAAGGCGGCGGTGAAATTCTGCGTGGAAAACCCGCAGATGCCCGAAGCCGACTCGGCCGAAGTGGACAAGTTCAAGGAACAGCTCCTGCTGCCGTTGAAGCACTACGAACAGCATCACAAGTACACCACCCTCGGCACGGCCACCAAGAAGTACGACATGCCGGTGGAAGAGGTCAATCCTTACTACATCACTCCCAAGCACGCCATCTTCCGTCTCAACAAGATCATGGACGAGTATGTGGCCGGCTGGGGCTCCCAGTACAACTGCAGCGCCGTTACCCTCAATATCGCTCTGGACCTGCTCAAGCTGCTCAAGGAAGATTTGACCAAACTGGCGGCCCGCAACCTCCACGAGCTGATGCGCTGCTGGGAAAACGTCCACCGGGTGCAGATCGCCGAGGCCCATACGCGTCACAAGCTCCATCGTGAAGAGACGCGCTGGCCCGGCTACTACTACCGGTCGGATTTCCGCAAGATCGACGAGGACAAGTGGGGCAAGGTGTTCGTCAACTCGGTCTATGATGCCGAAAAGGACGAGTTCACCATGCTCACCCGGCCCATCATCCATCTTGTGGACATCAAGGAGGTCGTCGGCATGTAAGGCGATGGCCTGAGTCCCCGGGTGCGCTCTCCCTGCACCCGGGGATGTGCCGAAGAAAGGGAGCATTCCGGATGCATGCATCCACCGATAGGAGTCGAAACCGATGAGCCCGGACGGACATAAGACCAAAATTTCGCGGGTGACGGAGATTTACGTAGCGGTGTTTCCCGTACCGGTGGACGAAAACGAAATGACGGAAGTCATTCTGGCCGGCTATCGTAAAGACCCCAACCGACCAAATATGTCGCAGGTCCGGGCGACTGTGGAAACACATGCAGGCGCGGTGCAGGACCTGGTGGAACTCTGTGACGAGATTGTTGAAACCCAGGAAGAGATTCATTCCTACCGCTTGCTCAAGTTCGACAAGGACGGCATCCATATCTTGAGCCCCGACAGCTTCCGGGCGCCTTCTCAGCCGACGCCCTTTACCGCCGCGAATGTCCAGTGGGGCTGTTGCTGACCGATTACAGAGTGGTGAGATGAGTGACAGACGCTTGGGTAATGCCATACCAGCGTCCTCCAATGGCAGCCGCATGGGCATGGGGAGCCTGTGCGGCTGCCAAATATTTCAACGACGGCGTGGCCAAAACCGCGCCTCGCACGGACGGCGATGAGTTCTGAAAAGCAAATGGACTGGTTTCAGGAGGGGTACCGGGCGGGTGAATCGTTTTCCCGCCTGGAAGCGGACTACGATGAACTGGCCGCCATCTATCGCGCCGGCACTATTCCCAAGGGATGGGATATCTACCGGGCCGAAATTCTGAACCGCTACCTCGGCGTCCAAGGCTTCGATTTTCAAGCCTACGCCAGTGGTTTTGCCCGTGCCTGCATTGACTTTTATGAAAAAATATAGTCTCCAAGACTTTCATCCCGAAAAAACGGGAAGTTCACCGCTCGGTGGGGTTGCCAGTTGAAAAAACCAAATTTTCTCAACCTGATTTAATCGGGAGGAATCGCGCCAATGCCTAATGAGGGGTTATCCGGCTTCGAGACGATATCGGAAAACGAAATTCAGCCTGTTCTGGAAATACTGCGTGGAGGCGATGTCGCGGAGGTCGCCCGACGATGCGGTATGGACGAGAGCCATCTTTGCCGACTGCGCGACGAATTGATGGCCCAGGCGTCTCGACAGCGGGCCCAGGCGGAGAGAGAAACCGGAAAACGCGTGGGACGCAACGACCCCTGCCCCTGTGGATCGGGTAAAAAGTACAAGCACTGCTGCATGAACAAGGACCTTGAAGCACAACGCCAGAGCGGGCAAAACCCAGAAGCCCCCTCCGAGCAGCGCCAACAGGAACAGGAGCGCTTGGCCCAAAGCATCGAGAAAACCTTTGCCCTGATCCGTGCCGATCGCTACACCGAGGCCGTGGCCGCCGCCTCAAAGCTGGTGCGCCGATACCCCAACGAAGACCGACTCCACGACATCATGGCCACCGGATATCTGTATACCGGCAACTTCGAGGCCGCCAGCACCATTTGCCGCCAGCGCCTGGCAGCCGCCGAAGCGGAAAAGGCCTATTTTGTGGCCCATGGCCGATACCAGGACGCCGATATCGACCAGCCGGCCCTCTCCTACTATTATCCGCCGTTGACATGGCTCCAAAAGCACTGGGTGGTCCTCAAGGGAGCCCAGTATCATGCCGACTTGCCCGTCCCACCGGATCCGACCATCGCGGCCCTGATCGAAACGCTTAAAAGCGCCGATGACACCCGCAAATTTCCCCAGACCCAATCCCAGGGGCTGGAACTGCGGCGTACCGCGCTGCAGTCGACCCTGGATGCCATCCAGGCGGTGGGTCCGCCGGCGGTGGCCTACATTCGGCCCCTGGCGGTCAAGTACGGTTGGAGCGGTCTGCTGGTTCCCGAGCTGCTGTACGCAATCCCCGGGGAAGAGTCCATCCGCACCCTGCTGGACATTTCCATGTTCGGCTTCGCCTATGCCTCTGGCGCCAGTCTCCACTACCTGGAAAAACGGGGTGCGGAGGCGGTGCCCCTCATCCGCCAGCGGCTGATGGAAAACCCCTCATTCGATCCCATCAAGACGGGAATGGTATCGGTGCTGGGCAACCTCGGCGGATCCGAGGCCTACAACCTGCTCATTGACCTGCTGGCCCATGACAGTGCTCACTTGGTCAACTGGGCAGGGGATGCGCTGGGAAAATTCAACAACCCCGAAGCGCTACCCGCCATGATCGCCGCCAGCGAACGCATCGGCGGCCAACCGATGATCGACGCGGCCATCGAGCATCTGCGGGATTTGGCTTAGCCCCGGGGCCCCGGCCAAACCGGTGGGGGCGACCTTGCGGCCGGTGGTTTGCCACAGCGATCAAGCCCCGAGACTGCAACCATCACGCCAGGCGAGCCTTGAAACCAGAGAACTGGGACGCTTTGTGGATGTATTGCCGCACCCGCTCCAGCGTGGCTTGATCTTGGCAGATCACCAGATCGCAACGACATTTGCGTTGACAACGATCACAAAAGTAGTTCTCATTGAGAGCGTTGCCGCAGGCGCAAAAAGGTTCCATCGCCAGTTGGTCGTTTTCCAGGTGAGCACGGTAGAAATCCTGGTCCATGGGCTGAGGCTGATTTTCCATGAGTATCTGTTCTCCGTTGGCATTCTTTGTTTCGTTCAGGTTTATCTTCTGAATATTTTATTTGGTTATTTTCACAGTTAAACAAACTTATTTTCAAGCGAGAAGGACAATGCCCCCTACAGATTCGATTCCGCGCTGTCCCCACTGCGGCCAGCCGATGAAAAAATGGCGCGTGCCCATTGCATCGACTTGGCCCAACGAGTTTTTTTACGTCTGTTTTAACGACGAGTGTCCTTACTATCTGGAAGGCTGGCAACAGATGTGGGCACAACAGGCCACTCATGCGTCCTACCGCTGCCGTTGGGATCCAGACCAGGGAAAGTTCCTTCCCCTTCCCGTCTGGTCGGCCGACGCCCTGAAGGACGCCATCATCGATCCGTGACCTCGACCTCCGGCGCCGGCAGCACCTGAGAGAGGCTCTGGGGCAAGACGCCGGTGCCGAAAAGGGCGAATTCAAGCCAACGGCCAGCGAAATACAGCAGGGTTTCATCGTCTTCCTGCAGCCGTTGGCACAACTCGTCGTTGAGGGCGAAACGGCGTTTCAGACTGCTGCCGGCGACAAACTGGCGGAAGGCATCCAGGTTGTAACAAGCCATAAAATACATCTGCAACTGCCGCTGGCCGAAGTTTTTGAAGGCAATGAGGGGTCGGCCGGTGCTCAAGCGCAAGAAGGGCAAATTCATCTGCTGGTAGGCCTCCAATCCCTGATCGGCCAACCAATCCGCCACACGCCACACCCGCCCCTGGTTCCACCCGAGACAGTACGACTCCCGAATGGCAAAGTAACGCCGCTGGAGATGCCCCCCCACTTCCTTCAACGCCTGCCCCAGCGGATACAGGCGACAGGCGCCCGGTCGATCCGCGTACACCGTGCACCCATCGGCGGACACGAAGGGACAGCGCCCGGTGTCCGGATCCATCCGCAACCGGACCACGGGCAGTCCGCAAGTGCCGTCGCTGGAAGCTTGGGTAAAACGATCCAGAAACGCTTCGGCCGAAATCCCCAGGGTTCGCTTCAGGCGCACGATATCATAGGGGGTCAACACCAGATTGAGGTTGGCGCAACAACGGGTGAAGCAGGCCATCCCCGGCTGGCAGGTAAACTGAAACCGGTCCTCGGCGTCGGTGGCCATCTCCGCTGGCAGTGTCATTGAATCCCCAATTCTTGCTTTTTCGCCGCCATGGCTTCCGGCTTGACCTTGAGCACCTGCTGCGCCAGGAGACCGTACTCCAGCCAGCGCAGGGCGAAGCGATAAAGCGCCTCGTCATCGTTGCGGATGGCCTCCACCTCTTCGGGGCTCACCTCGAAGCGCTCCAGGAAACTGCTCTCCAGGACGAACCGGCGAAAACGATCCAAATCGTAGCAGGCCATGTAGTACATGTCCCGGATCTTTTGGTTAATGATCTTGTCGCTGGTGAGCTTCTCGTGGTTGGTGATCCGCTTGAGCAGGGTCTCCATCTGCTGGTAGGCCTCGATCCCCTGGGATTCGATCCAATCGCGCAGAATCCAGGGGTGATCGGATTTCAAGCCTTGGCAAAAGGGGATGTCGAGCACGGAATAGTAAGCCTTGCCGGCTTTTTCGGTGATCTTGCTGCTTTCGGGTTGAAGCGGGTAGATGCGGCAGGCCCAGGGACGATCGGCATAGATCCGGCAACCGGCATCGGTGACAAAGGGGCAACGTTTGTCGCCATCGTCGCTCATTTTCAGCACCACCACCGGCAGACCCGTGTCGCCGATCATGGTCACGGTGTGACGCGCCAAAAAATCAGAGGAAGACATGCCCAGGGCCCGCCTCATCCTCAAAATGTCGTAAGGCGTCAAAAATATGGTGATATCACGACAACAATGGGTGAAACACGGCAACTCCGGGTTGCACGTAAAGTGGAATACATCGTTGGGGCCCAAAACGGTCAATCCGCTTTTTTCTTTGGCGATTTCGGAAGACGACATGATTTCGACCTCGGTGCCTTGTCCTCCAAGCCGTAAGCGACGATCTTGCGGCGGAGGGTGTTTTTGTTGATGCCGAGAGACTCGGCGGTGACGGCCCTTTTCCAGTTGTTGCGCTGCAGCGCTTGCAGGATCGTGATCTTTTCGATTTCCCTGAGTGTGGTTCCCCGAGTGAGACTTCCGGGGTTGATCCGTGACAACAGTCTTTCCGGCAGGTGACGCAACTCGATCAATTCGCTGTCACAAAGCACAAAGGCCCGCTGGATGGCATTTTCCAACTCGCGAATATTGCCGGGCCAATCGTAGAGGACCAGCGCCGCCATGGCCTCCTGACTGATCCCCAGCACCTTTTTCTTCTGTTTTTGCGTCATGCGGCTGATGAAGCAGTCCACCAGCAGCGGGATGTCTTCCTTGCGCTCTGCCAGCGGCGGCAGGCACAGCCGCATCACATTGACCCGAAAGAACAGATCCTCTCTGAACTTCTTCTCCTCCACCAACCGATCCAGGTTGCAATTGGAGGCCACCACGACCCGGGCGTTGGTGGGAAACGGCCTGACGGAGCCCAACGGTTCGTACTTGCGGTCTTCGAGCACGCGCAAGAGCCGCACCTGCAACGCGTGGGAAATGTCACTGATTTCATCGAGAAAAATCGTGCCGTCTTGGGCCCGCTCGAAACGCCCCGGTTTGTCGCTTTTGGCATCGGTGAAGGCACCGGCCTTGTAGCCGAAGAGCTCCGACTCGATGAGGCTGTCGGGCAGAGCCCCGCAGTTCACCGGCACGAAGGGCCCTTTGCGATGAGCGCTGGTATTGTGAACCGCCTTGGCCAGCATCTCCTTGCCCGTGCCGGTGGGCCCTTCGATCAACACGGTGCAGTCGCTGTCGGCAATCATCTTGACGGTGGAAAAGATGTCCAGCATCTTTTGATTTTTACTGATCATGTTCTCGAAGCTGTAGCAGTTGTTGAACGAGGTGCTCAGCTTGCTCAGGGAGGAAAGATCACGAAATGTCTCCACGCCGCCGATGATTCGCCCGGCTTCGTTTTTCAACACGGTGGCGTTGACGACGATGGGGATGCTCTGGGCTCCGGGCCGCAGCATGTAAACCGGGACGTTGAAAACCGGCTTTCGGGTGCGTATCGCTCTGCGCAGCATACAGTCGGACTGACAGGCATTGGTCCGGAACACCTCAATGCAGGGCTTGCCGATGGCGTCCTGTTTGGAGACACCGGTAATTTTTTCCGCGGCCCGATTAAAAGAGGTGATACGCCAGTTCAAATCTACGGTAAAAACTCCCTCCTCGATGCTGTCGAAGATGATATGGCAGCTCGCTTCAACGGAGTCTCGTGGTGGTCCCATGATCTTCATTGGCATCATCCCGGTCTTTTGAGACCATGGCGCCTAAGATCACGTTCTGGCCGAAGCGCCCGTCGTTTAGGGGAAAGATCCACCGGGATCAGGCAGGCGGATCTTTTATCCACCTCGGTTCAGCTTCGCAGCGCTCCCGACGATCCGACAGGTACCCAGGGAGGTTTAAAACAGGCTCGATGGCGGCGATATACGGATCGCTGGGGAACGGAGGGCGCAGGGGATTTGTTGCAAACCGATGCGTCGCCGGCCTCTTTTGATCATTTGCCATAACAGTACCGCACCCGGCCTGTCAACGGCCTTTTCCGCCAGCGGCCGCCACGCCAGGGTTCGTCAGCCGGGGCGATCCCCGGGTGAAATCCCGTCCCAAGCCTCAACCCGACCCGGGCATCGACCCCTTGAACCGATCCTCAATCCGTCATGGAAAAGGAACCGACAGGGCAAAATTGGGATTGACATCGGCTCCCGATTGCCTTAGAAATTCAACCCTACTTGTCGGGAAGTGGCTCAGCCTGGTAGAGCACAGCGTTCGGGACGCTGGGGTCGCTGGTTCAAATCCAGTCTTCCCGACCATCAAAACAGCATGGGTCAGGCCCGGTCGGAACTATCGCCGGGCCTGACTTTTTTGGCCGATGGGCCATCGCCATCCTTTGACGACCTGGTGACGACCTGGCGGCGGGGTTTTCTTGCCGTCGTTTCCGCCTTCCGTTGGAGGCTACCCGACCGACCATGACGCCAACGCCCATCGTTCGCTTTCGCAATGTGACCAAGCGCTACGGGGACACATCGGCCGTAGACCGGATGAACTTCGACGTCTACCCGGGCGAGTTTCTTACCCTCCTGGGACCTTCTGGCTGCGGCAAGACCACCATCCTGCGTCTCATCGCCGGCTTGGACGAAGCCGATGTCGGCGACATCTTCATCGACGGCAAACGTGTCAACGGACTGCCGCCCAACCGCCGCGACGTCAACACCGTTTTCCAGAATTACGCGCTCTTTCCCCACATGAGCGTTGCCGAAAACGTGGGGTTCGGCCTGAAGATGAAAGGCCTGCCGCCTTCGACCATCACATCCCGCGTCGGTGCGGCCCTGTCGATGGTCAAACTCGACGAACTGGCCCGGCGGCGGGTGCGGGCCCTCTCCGGAGGCCAACAGCAACGGGTGGCCGTGGCCCGGGCCATCGTCAACGAGCCGTTGGTGCTCCTTCTCGACGAGCCCTTCAGCGCCCTGGACTACAAACTACGCAAACAGATGCAGCTCGAACTCAAGCGGTTGCACCGCCGCCTGGGGATCACCTTTCTGTTCGTGACCCACGATCAGAACGAAGCGATATCCATGAGCGACCGGATCATCGTGATGAACGATGGTCGCATCGAGCAGATCGGCACTCCGCGGCAGATCTACGAATCGCCGGACAACATGTTCGTCGCAGAGTTCGTAGGCGAAATCAACACCTTGGATGGCGTGGTAACTGCCGCTGAGCAGACGACCCTCACCGCCCGGGTGGAAGATGCCGAATTTCCCATGACCAACCGGCGCGGGTTTCAACCGGGACAGCGGGTCAAGGTGCTGTTGCGGCCCGAGGATCTGTTTGTCAGTCAACTGCAAGACGAGGCCCCCGGCCCCCATCTCACCGGCACGGTGGAGGACCAGATCTACAAGGGGACCACGGTGGATGTGTTCATCCGTCTGGCCTCGGGCACCACGGTCTGCGCCACGCAATTTTTCAACGAAGACGCCGAGGACATCTCCTATCGGGTCAACGAATCGGTCCACGTCACCTGGATCCGGGGCTGGGAGGTGGTGCTCCCCGATGACTGACCGCAGCCCTTTCAAAACCGCGGTGGTCGCCGTGGTCGCCTTTTGGATTTTGGTCTTCGTTTTGCTGCCCAACCTGCTGGTGCTGGCCGCCAGCGTGTTGGCCCGCGACGAAGTGCGCTTCATCCGCCCCGGTTTCACCCTGGCGCATTACCGCGCCCTGATGTCGACGGAAATTCTGGGCATCTTCGTGCGCTCCATCGCCTATGCCGCCGGCACCACGGCCATCTGTCTGGCGATGGGCTATCCCTTCGCCTTTCTCCTGGCGCGTTCGTCGGCCCGTAAGCTGTTGCTGATGCTGGTGGTCATCCCCTTCTGGACCTCCAGCCTGGTGCGCACCTACGCGCTGATCATCGTGCTCAAGGCCAACGGCCTGATCAATACGCTCCTGCTGGAAACGGGCCTCATCCAGCAACCGTTGCCCTTGCTGTACAGCAACACCGCCGTGTTCATCGGCTTGGTCTACACCCTCTTGCCGTTCATGATCCTGCCGCTGTATGCGGCCATGGAGAAATTCGATCCGGCCCTGATGGAAGCCGGCTACGATCTGGGGGCTTCCCGTCTCCAGGTGTTGCGGCACATCCTGCTGCCGGTCACCCTGCCGGGCATCATCGCCGGCGCCACCATGGTCTTTCTGCCGGCCCTGGGGCTGTTTTACGTGCCGGACCTGCTCGGCGGAGCCCGTTCGATGCTCCTGGGCAACCTGATCAAAAACCAGTTTCTCGCGGCACGCAACTGGCCCCTGGGAGCGGCGGCCAGCATGACCCTTACCCTCCTGATGGGCCTGCTGCTGTGGGCCTATTTCGTCAGCGTGCGCCGCTACGGGGACCCGCGGGAGGCACTGACGCGATGAGAAGGCGACCAGCCAAAATCGCCCGCATCCTCTACCTGGTGACGATCTACGGGTTTCTCTATCTGCCCATCGCCGTGCTGATTCTCTACTCGTTCAACGACACGCGTTACTCGAGCAACTGGCAGGGCTTCACCCTCAAGTGGTACACCGCGCTGGGCGACAACCGCATGCTCCTGGACAGCCTGGGCAACTCCCTCTTGGTGGCGCTGCTCTCGAGCACCATTGCCACGGCCATCGGCACCCTGGCGGCGGTGGCTTTCCAGCGCTACCGGTTTCCCGGCCGTAAGCTGCTCTACGGCCTGCTGTTCGTGGTGATGATGAGTCCGGACATCGTCATGGGCATCTCGTTGCTGATGTTCTTTATCCTCGTACGCCTGGAACCGGGATTTCTCACCCTGGTACTGAGCCACATCACCTTCTGTTTGCCGTTTGTGGCGGTGACCATCCATGCACGCATCGCCGACTTCGACCCCAATGTCATCGAAGCGGCCAGGGACCTGGGCGCCAGCGAGTACCAGGCCTTCCGCCACGTGATCCTGCCCATGCTGTTGCCGGCGGTGGTTTCCGGGTGGTTGCTCAGCTTCACCCTCAGCCTCGACGATGTCATCGTCAGCTTCTTCGTCACCGGGCCGACCTTCGAAATCCTGCCGCTGAAAATCTACTCGATGGTTCGGTTGGGGGTCAAACCGGAGGTCAACGCCTTGTCCACCGTGCTGTTTGCCATCACCCTGATGACGGTTTTCGTGTCCCACCTGCTGGTAAAGGAGAAAAGATCATGAAACGCTGGATCGTCCTGGCCATCCTGTTTTTGCTTCCCGTCCTGGCGACCGCCGCGGAACAACAAGTGGTGGTGTTCAACTGGTCCGAGTACATGCCCGACGCCGTGCTGGCGCAATTCGAGGAGGAAACCGGCATCCAGGTGATCTATTCGACCTACGACAGCAACGAGGCGATGTACGCCAAGGTGAAGCTGATGGACGCCGGCGGCTACGACGTGGTGTTTCCCTCCACCTATTTCGTCAACCGCATGCGCCGGGAGGGGCTTCTGGCCCCCCTGGACAAGTCGCGCCTGGCCCACCTGAAACACCTGGATCCCAACCTGCTGGACAAACCCTACGACCCCGGCAACACTTACAGCCTGCCGTATCTCTGGGGCACCACCGCCATCGGAGTCAACGCCGCCATGACCGACGCCAGCCGCATCCGGAGCTGGCGCGACCTGTGGCGCCCGGAATTCAAGGGGCGGGTGATGCTCTCGGACGATCTGCGCGACGTGTTCGGCATGGCCCTGCGGTTGCTCGGCCATTCGGCCAACAGCACCGATCCGCTCCAGATTGAAGCCGCTTACCGGGAACTGGCGGATCTGATGCCCAGCGTGCGCGTCTTTGAGTCCGGCTCCCCCAAGCAGCCGTTTCTCAACCAGGAAGTGGCCATCGGCATGATCTGGAACGGCGAAGTCTACATGGCGGCCAAGGAAAATCCGGACATCCGATACGTTTATCCCGACGAGGGCGCGCTGATCTGGGTGGACAACATGGTGGTGCTCAAAAACGCGGCCAACATAGAGAACGCCCACGCCTTCATCGACTTTCTCATGCGGCCGGAGGTGGCGGTGGCCATCAGCGAAGAGATCGGCTACGCCTCACCCAACGCCGCCGCCGTGGAATTGATGGATGCGTCGGTACGCCACAACCCGGTGGTTTACCCGTCCGGAGAGATCATCGAAAAAGGAGAATTTCAGCTCGATGTGGGTGATGCCATCCTGACGTACCAGAAGTATTGGCAGAAGCTCAAAAGCGGCAACTGACCAAATGACGCCCCCCGGCCCTGTGGACTGCCAAAACGGAAACGGTGCGACGGGAGCCGGGATCCAAAAGATGGCGACAGGGGTTCACGAGAGGCTGTGGGTGCATTGCACCAGGAGCGCCTCGGTGCCCCGCAGGGGCCGGTCGGGCGCTGGCGACAGGGGCGCATCGCCAGCGCGCAAAGGCGAGCGCATGGCTTGGGCGACCCTCTCGAACATCATTGTCAGCAACGCCTTGACGGGGATTCTGGTCCCCGGTGCCGCCAGGGCCTGCTCGGCCGCCGCTCTCTGCGATTGAGCCGTTTTCAGGAGAACGAGCTTTTGCAGCAGCGCCCCAATCCGC
>JAQVTF010000244.1 GCA_028700185.1 Desulfobacteraceae bacterium
GGAAAAATCGCAATCGAAGAGACTTCGCAAACCCAAAAAGGTCAAATCGCTGTAACGCGACAGGGAAATGAGGCGCTCGAAGGGATCGGCGGTTTCGTTTTCGACGCGGCACGGGATGCCGGCCTCCCGGCAGGCGCCTTCCAGGGTAGTCACGGTGGCCTCCAACGCTTCTCGGGTGACGGCCAACCGCCGTTCCCGCATCTTTTCCGCATAGGCAGCCCCTCCCAGGGGCACCGGCCCGACCTTGCCGAGCCGCTTGGGATCCACCACGGTGGCCCCCAGGATTGCTGCTTCGTGCCGCTGGGCCAGGTCCACCGCCTGGCGGATGGCCACATCGGTAAACGGGGTTCCGCCGAGTCCGACCAGAATCCGTTTGATCATGGCCCACCTCCTTTTGCCGGATCCACCCGTTGACCGGATCCGCATTTTGCAGACGCTGCCTATCCGACCCACCACCCAACTGATCAAATAATTTGTAACACAGCTTCAGCCCCCTTTAAACCCCTTGCCCGATCCATTACGCACCAGGGCCGGCGAATGCCGAAAGGCGGCATGAATGTCGGTCACCTGACGCATCAACAGTTCAAACTGCTCCGGGTAGAGGGATTGGGCCCCATCACTCAACGCCTGGTCCGGTTGGTGGTGCACCTCCACCATCAGGCCGTGGGCATCCACCGCCACCGAGGCCCGCGCCAAAGGGATCACCTGGTCCCGTCGGCCGGCGGCATGGCTCGGGTCGGCCACGATGGGCAGGTGGCTCTCCTTGCGCACTACTGGCACCGATGAAAGGTCCAGGGTATTACGGCTGTGGTTGACAAAGGTGCGCACCCCGCGTTCGCAGAGCACGACCTGGCCGTTGCCGCCTTCGAGGATGTATTCGGCCGCCATGAGCCATTCCTCCACCGTGGCGGCCATGCCGCGCTTGAGCAGGATCGGCCGGTGGGAATGGCCGGCGCGGCGCAGGAGGGAAAAATTTTGCATGTTCCGGGTGCCGATCTGCACCATGTCGGCATAGGCCTCCACCAGGTCGAAGGTGGCCTCGTCCATCACCTCGGTAACCACGGGCATGCCGGTCTCTTCCCGCACCCGGGCCAGGATCTTGAGCCCCTCCTCCCCCAGCCCCTGGAAACTGTAGGGCGAGGTGCGTGGCTTGTACGCCCCGCCGCGGAAAAGGTGAGCCCCGGCCCGCTGGACGTGTCGGGCGATGGTCATGGCCTGATCTAGGCTCTCGATGGCGCACGGTCCGGCGATGATGGTGAGGTGCGCCCCGCCAATAGGCACCCCGCCCACATCGACGAGGGTGTCCACGGGCTTGACCTCGCGGCTGACCAACTTGTAGGGGCGCGTGACGCGGATGGCCTCCTTGACCCCGGGCAGCCCGACCACCAGCGACGGATCCACCGGCCCCGGGTTGTTGAGGATGCCGATGGAGACCCGGTCGCCGCCGGGAATGGACCGGGCGGTGTAGCCCCGGTTTTGGATGACGTCCACGACGGACTGAATCTGTTCGGGGGTGGCGGTTTTTTCCATGACAACGAGCATGGGAGAGTCTCCTTTTCCCGGATCGCCCGGACCGTCGGCGGAGTCCAAAGGACGAAAAAACCGGGGCCGTGGAAGGATGGCTCCCACGGCCCCGACACCAAATCACAAGGGACCGTGGGCTTGGGCTGCCCACGGTCCCTGAAGATGAGAATCGCTGAAATGAAACGCGAATCTTCGACCGGCGGGATCAGCCCCTGGGGCCGATGCACCAGCGCCACTGCCAGATCCGGTCGATAGTTGCCGTCACGTTCATTTGCATCTTGAAAACACCCTGCTTGAGTTTCCTTCAAAATCACGCTAAGTGAGAGGGGGCGGCATTGTCAAGCGCTTTTTTCGGGTTCACCAGTGATTTTGAAACCGCCTAAATTTGTCTTGACAACTGGACTGCTTTTTCCCTATTGAACTTGATATGATCACTTTTTGCACAGATACTTCCAGGAACGGTCAAACGGCGGTACGCCGGGGATGGTGGCGTCGGCCCTAGCCGACTGCCACGGAAGCCGTTTTCGCGCATTAAGGGAAGAGAAAGGACCGTAGGCAGCCGCCGCCTGCGGTCTTTTGTTTTTCAGGGCCGCGAAAACGGCCGATGCCTGGAACGCGTTTCAGATCCTCTGATCAGGGCTGAGATCAAGGCGCAAAGCGACGGAAAAATGCCGCCTACAACGCGGGTACGTGAGTATTTCAAGGAGATGAGCGATGCGTCTATCACGCTTTCCGGACAAGGAAACCTTCCTGGACCTGGCCCGGGGCCACAACGTGATCCCGGTTTGCACTGAAATCCTGGCGGACACCGACACCCCGGTGGGGCTGCTGGGGAAATTCTACCAGGGAAAGGGGCCGGTGTTTCTCCTGGAAAGCGTCGAGGGCGGAGAACGCTGGGGTCGCTACAGTTTCCTGGGTACCGCCGTGCGCTGCCACCTACGGGTCTACAACCGGGTGGTGCGCATCGAGGAAAACGGCCATGTGCGCGAGATCCCCCACCACGGCGATCCGTTGGGCACTCTGCGGGACCACATGGCCGCCTACCGGCCGGTTCGCCTGCCGCGGTTGCCAAGGTTCTGGGGCGGCATGGTGGGATATCTCAGCTACGAGATGATTTCGTTTTTCGAACCCATCGACAACCGCCTACCAGAAAACCAGCCCCTGGCCCACTTCGTCATTCCCGAGGCCCTGGTGATTTTTGACAACCTCCGGCACACCCTTCAGTGCGTGGTGACCGCCTTTGTTCCGGATGCGGCGGCGGCACCGGCAGCCTACGCGGACGCCCGCCACAGACTGGAAGACGTCTTGGAAACCATCCATCGGCGCACGGCGCCCCCGTCGACGCCGTCATCGGCCAGTCCATTAACGCCGATATTGGCCGAGGATCTGTTCCGCCAGAGGGTTTCAAGAGTCAAAGATTACATTCGCGCCGGCGACATCATCCAGGCGGTGATCAGCCAGCCGTTCACCTGTCCGGCGCCAAGCGATCCCTGGACCCTTTACCGGGCTCAGCGTTACGTCAATCCGTCGCCTTATCTCTTCTTCATGCATCTGGACGATCTGACGCTGATCGGCTCTTCGCCGGAAACCATGGTCCGTTTGGAAAACGGGGTGGCGACCCTGCGCCCCATCGCCGGCACCCGCCCCCGGGGTCGCAGCGAGCAGGAAGACCGGGCCCTGGCCGATGAATTGCTGGTGGACGAAAAGGAGCGCGCCGAACACCTGATGCTGGTGGACCTGGGCCGCAACGACCTGGGCCGGGTGGCCGAGACCGGCACGGTGCAGGTGACGGACCTCATGTTCGTGGAGCGCTACAGCCACGTCATGCACTTGG
>JAQVTF010000079.1 GCA_028700185.1 Desulfobacteraceae bacterium
CACGCCAGACCGGAGGCGATCAATTCCGCCTCGTTGGCCCCGGTGACCTCGGGGGAGGCAACGCATCCCTGGTGCAACAGACCGGAGATGTGCACCGGGGCAAACACTTCTGCATACTGGCGACCGGCCCAAAAAACCACCAGGGCGAGGCAGGAAATCAAAAAGATCTGCGTTGGCAAGGCATCCGGCCCGATTTTCTGCGAAGCCTTCCACCATTGTTCCAGCAAGTTGCGCCTGCCGATGCGCCGGATCCGGGCCACGACGGTCACAACGGTGGCGATGATGGCCGCGGCAACCAGGGACACCACAGCCAGGGCCGGCATCAGGGCTCGCCCCAGATCGACGATAAAATCAAAAAGCATGATCAGGGTAATGTAGAAAAACTTGGCCCCGATCTCCACGTAGGCGCCGGCCGGCACGCCGGAGTGGGTTTCGATACCCAGCATGTAAAGATGGGATTTGGCGCAGAGAAACCCCACGGCATACATCAGGGCCACCACGCCGGACATGGCGCCGGCCAACCAGCCGATGGCCCCGGCCAGTGCCTTCAGGTCCGCGCCGAGGCCGAAGAAAGGCGCCGGGCGATTTTCGCCGGGACGGTCCGTCATCTCAACGCTTTCGCCGCACGAGCTAGCCTTCTCGTTGCAATCTTCACGTGAGATCAACCGAATATCTTAATGAATACAATTCACTAAGATATTTGTCTTCGGCTTGTCAACCAAAAGATGCCGTCTCGCACTTCCCCGCAACCCGCGGAAAATGCGGTCTCAAGACCGCCCCGGCCGTAACGGGGTTTGGAGAGGACGTTCTACCCTTGATCAGCGGTCATCAATGTTTCGTCGGCAGTCGCCTTGATCCGCCTATAATCGGCTTCGAAGAAGAATTCCTGCTGGCCGAAGGCCGGCTTCAGGTCATCGAACCATGCGGCCTGATCGTCATAGCGGGCAAAAAAGACACGGTTCACCCAGGCGGGGTTGCGGCCCTGCAAAAACTTGAGGGCAAAGACCCGTTCGCCGTTGATCTCGGCCACCCCGTCCAGGAGCACCTTGCCCGGCGAGGCGGACATGGACGGTCCGCGCACGGTGCGCCCCAGCCCGGAAACCCGACGCAGGGCCTCACTGTAGATCATCCAGGTGCGGGCCAATGGTAGCCGAAAATACTTTTCCGGGCCAGTGTCGCGGGCCACGAACATATAGTACGGCACGGCGCCCAGGGCCACTTGGCGTTGCCACATGCCGCGCCAGACTTCCGAACTGTCGTTGACATGCCGCACGATGGGAGATTGACACCGGATGGTGGCGCCCACGTCCTTCAGGCGGGCGATGGCCTTTTCCACCGCCGGGGTCTCCAACTCCCGTGGATGGGTGAAATGCGCCATGATGGCCAGATGCCGCCCGCTGGTGACGATCTGCTCCAGCAGGCGCATGAGATCGTCGGCGTCCCCATCGGCGAAGAACCGATACGGCCAGTAGGCCAGGGACTTGGTGCCGAGGCGAATGGTGGCCGGACGGTTGTCTCGGCGGGCCAGCAGCGGATCGATATAGCGCCGCAGGGCGCGCGTGCGCATCACCAGAGGATCGCCGCCGGTGATCAGCACATCGGTGATTTCCGGATGGGCGTCGAGATAACGGCTCGGCGCCATGGGGTCCTGGCAGGCGAAGCGGAGTTTTTCCATCCCGCAAAATTGGGCCCAGCGAAAACAATAGGTGCAAAAGGCATGGCAGGTCTGCCCCTCCCGTGGAAATATTAAGAGCGTTTCAGGATACTTGTGCTGTAATCCGGCCAGCGGCCGGCCCTGGAGGTGCGGCACGTTGAGGGTGGCTTGTTCCGCCGGATGGGGGTTCATTCCGGTTTGGATTTCGCGCACTGCCTCTTTGATGCGCGCCTTCGAAGGCTTGCCCGCCATTCGGGTGCGCAGGTGCATCGCCTCCCTGGCCGGCAGCATCCCCGGTTGGGGAAACGTGAGCTGAAACATCGGATCGGCCGGGATATCGGTCCAGTCGATGAGTTCGTTCACCACATAGTTGTTGGTGCGAAACGGCAGCACCTGGGCCGCCATTTCGAGGTGGTGGCGAAAACTGGCCGGCAACAGCGCCAGTTGGGCGATCTTGTCCAGGTTGTGCAGTCCGTAGGCACGGTAGCGCGGATAGTTGGTTTCCGTCATCGGATTCCTCCTTTTTCAGGTTTCATCTTGTCGTGGCCGGATTCGAAGGGGATCGAGGCCCCCGGCGCAAATCGATTTATGGGAAGGCAGCCCAACGGGGCTACGTCCCTCTGGGGGCGCGGCTGAATGTCCGTTGATTCTTCGGTGAGCGGATACTGGAGAGCGCTAGTGGAAACGGGGGAATTCGAAAAAGCGGTGCTTGGGCGACCCGGGCGCCGGCTGCGGAAAGAAAAGCCGGCGGGTAGCGTCTTCGGTTTGAAACAGGATATTTAAATAGATGGATTTTACCTTTTTCATTCGCCAGATATATAATTCTTTGAGTATTATATTAATATAGATACCTTTCAAAACGACTTTAATATTTTTGAAAATATAGATAATTTTAGTAAACTATACATTACGGAACAGATTATGTCAACCCTGCCAAATCCATGCACAGCCCCGTCGAAATGTCGCCATGACGCAAATGCTTCCCTGGTATCACGAAACGCTGGAATCAAGCGCCATCCGGCCTTCATGGGGCCCGCACGCGCACGAGCGGGAGGCTCCGCCCAGGTATCCGTCCTCAAAGGTCGCAATGGGACTTGAGACCGAAGAGGGAACGGGCGTTTTTCACCGCCTCGGCCACGGCTCGGGCCATCACCCGGGCCGCCAGCAAGCCCACCACGCTCAGATCGGCGGTCACATGCCCGGTGGCCAGGGTGTAGATCGTGTCCCCGTCAAACATGGAATGGGCCGGCCGCATCGCCCGGGCGTAGCCGTTGTGCGCCATGGAGGCCAGTTTCGTGGCTTGGGCCTTGGTCAGGGTTGCGTTGGTGACCACCACGCCGATGGTGGTATTGCCGGCGAAGCGGTTTTTCTGCTCGGCGTAGGCGGCGATCATCACCGCTTCGGTGTCGGCCACGGCACTGAGATCCTCGTCGAGCAGCCCGGCCAGTTTTTCCCCGCTATCCGGATCGATGACATCTCCAAGGCAGTTCACGGCCACCAGCGCACCGACCTTCAGGGCCCCCACCTGGACCGCATGGGTTCCCAATCCGCTCTTCATGGCCCGGTCCGGGCCCAGAATCTTGCCCACCGTCGCCCCGGTGCCGGCGCCTACGCACCCCTGGGAACATTGGTTTTCCGTGGCGTTGAGACAGGCCTGGTAGCCCATCGCCTTGTCCGGACGGACCCGGTGGTCACCGATGGTCAGGTCGAAGAGTACCGCCGCGCACACGATGGGCACCCGGGTCACCTGGACATCGAAACCGATGCCTCTTTCTTCCAGGTACTGCATCACCCCCGCGGCGGCGTCGAGGCCGAAGGCGCTGCCGCCCGACAGGACCACCGCGTGAATCTGTTCCACCAGGTTGACGGGGTTGAGCAGGTCGCTTTCACGGGTCCCGGGAGCGCCGCCACGCACATCAACGCCGGCGGTGGCCCCTTTTTCGCAGATGATCACGGTACACCCGGTGCCCGCTTCCAGGTTTTGGGCGTGTCCGACACGGATATCCTCCAGATCGGTGAACAGGATTTGTCGCACAGTTGTTTTCCTTTCTTCAAATTTGAGGTAACATTCCTGATTCTTCTGGCTTGATGGCGCCATGCGGCTAAATTGAAACATGAAACCTGATTTCGGGATTTCTTTGGGGCCGGTTGTCCTTTATGTCCTTTTCCATGTCCGAGTCCGACATTTCATCACATCCCGGACGCCTTGAGCAAGGACGGGATCGTCTTCAGGTCACAGGGGACTGGATCCTTGCCCATCACGGCGCGCTGAAAAAGCAGGTCGCGGCCTGGAAACAGCGACAGGAGGCCGGGCCGGAGGTGGATCTGTCCGGTTTGGCGGCGGTGGATACAGCCGGCGCCGCCTTGCTGGTGGAGCTGATCGGCGCCGAGCGGCTGAAGCGGATCGGTGATCTGGCTCCCGAGTTGCCCGGGGCCAAGCAGGCCCTGCTGCAAACCGTGGCCGAAGCCATGGCCTCACCGTTGACGCCCACCCAGGCTCGCGTTTCCCCTCTGATCAGCTTTCTGGCCCAAACGGGAAAACACGTGGAAGCTCTCTGGCAGCAGCAACGCATGCTGCTGTCCTTCATCGGACTGACCCTGGCCACCTTGGCGGCCACCCTGCCCCGGCCACGTCGATGGCGCATCACTTCCATGGTGGCCCACATCCAGCAAACCGGGCTGGACGCCATCCTCATCGTCTCCCTGCTCACGTTTCTCATCGGCGCCGTGGTGGCCTTTCTCGGCGCCACGGTGCTGGTGGACTTCGGCGCCACCATCTACACCGTCCATCTCATCGCCTACGCGTTTTTGCGCGAATTCGGGGTGATGCTGGCCGCCGTGCTCCTGGCCGGCCGCACCGCCAGCGCCTTTGCCGCCCAGATCGGTTCCATGAAGTCCAACGAGGAGATCGACGCCATCCGCACCCTCGGGCTCAGTCCGGTGGAACTTCTGGTGCTGCCCCGGGTGCTGGCCATGATGGTGTCCCTGCCGATTCTCAGTTTCATCGGCACCATGACCGGGATCCTCGGCGGGGCGGTGGTCTGTGCCTTGATGCTGGATATCTCATCGACCCAGTTTCTCGCCGTCTTCCAGCGCGACATCACCCTGCGGCATTTTTTCATCGGGCTTGCCAAGGCACCGGTGTTCGCCTTCGTCATCGCGGTGATCGGCTGCCTGGAGGGCTTCAAGGTCACCGGCAGCGCCCAGTCGCTGGGCGAACACACCACCAGCAGCGTGGTGCAGTCCATTTTCATGGTGATCCTGCTGGATGCCATTGCCGCGATGTTCTGCATGGAGATGAGATGGTAAACGCGGCCCAGACGCCGTTGATCCGGGTGCGGGGCCTGCTGAACCGGTTCGGATCGCTCACGGTTCATGAGCATCTCGATCTCGACCTGTTTCCCGGCGAAATTCTCGGGGTGGTGGGCGGTTCAGGGACGGGAAAATCGGTGCTGCTGCGCAGCATCGTCGGTCTGCACCGGTTCAACGGCGGAACGGTGGAGGTATTCGGGGAACGGTTGGATCGTCTTTCGCCGGCGCGCCGCTCCGAGATCGAGCGCCGCTCCGGGGTCCTGTTTCAGCGCGGTGCCCTGTTTACCTCGCTCACCGTGCAGGAAAACGTGGCCCTGCCCCTCATCGAACACATCGGTCTCCGTCGCCCGGACGCCGAGTATCTGGCGCGACTGAAGCTGGCCCTCACCGGGCTGCCCGCCGAGGCGGCCCTCAAGTTTCCCGCCGAGCTTTCCGGTGGCATGGTCAAACGCGCCGCCCTGGCCCGGGCCCTGGCCCTGGACCCGGAGATTCTGTTTCTCGACGAACCCACCGCCGGCCTGGACCCCATCGGCGCCGCCGCCTTCGACCGATTGATTCTAACCCTCAAGGATGCGTTGGGTCTCAGCGTCTTTCTGGTCACCCACGATCTGGACACCCTCTACAGCGCCTGCGATCGGGTGGCGGTACTGGCCCGCCGGCAGGTGTTGGTGGCGGACCGCCTCGAAGTGGTGGAAGCCACCGACGACGCTTGGATCCGGGAATACTTCCACGGTCCGCGGGGCCGTTCGGCCCACAAGGCCGCCCAATTGTCCCAGGAGTTTTAAGATGGAAACCCGAGCCCACCATATCCTCATTGGTCTGTTCACCGTCATCGCCGTGGCCGGTGCCATGGTCTTCACCCTGTGGCTGGACAAGTCCAGTGGCGACCGGAGCTATGCCTACTACGAGGTCGGTTTCGACCGGGCAGTCAGCGGATTGGCCGTCGGCAACGAGGTGCTCTACAGCGGCATCAAGGTCGGCGACGTGGTCGACCTTCGGCTTCATCCGGACGATCCCCGCCACGTGCGGGCCCGCATCCGTGTGTTCAGCGACATCCCCATCCGCAAGGACACCCGGGCGAGCCTGCATCTGGCCAATATCACCGGTTCCATGAGCATCCAACTGCATGGCGGCACCCTGGAGAGCCCGCTGCTCGTGGGCGACAGCGAGAATCCGCCATTGATCGTGGCAGACCCCTCACCGCTCAGCATGCTGTTGGCGGACAGCGAAACCCTTGCCAGAAACCTCAACCGGCTGCTGGCCAACGCCATGCGGCTGCTTTCCGAGGAGAACATCGGCCGTTTCGGAAGCATCCTGGCCAACCTGGAGCAGACCACCGGCACCTTGGCGGATCAGCGCCAAAAAATCGTCGATGCGCTGGTCACCTTCAATGAGGTCGGCACGGAAACCAGCGCCCTGCTTCAGGAGTTGAATCTTTTGAGCAAAAACGCCAACAGCCTGGTGATCCGGGAGGGCCGCCAGACCCTGGATAGCACCAGCGAAGCCATTGGCGCGCTCCGGGACGCCGCCGCCCGCCTCGACGGGATCCTGGCCGAAAACCAGACCTCCCTCTCGCAGGGGATGAGGGGGTTGACCGAGTTTGGACCGGCCATGCGCGACCTGCGGAGCATTCTCGGCAACCTGAGCCGCATCACCCGTCGTCTCGAAGACAATCCGGCCGCCTTTTTCTTCGGCCCCGATCCGATCCAGGAGTTTACCCCGTGAACCGACACCGCTATCTTCGCATAACCGTCCTGGTGATCCTCGTCGCCCTGCTCGGCACACTTGCGGCCTGCAGCCTCATCGGCCCACGCGAGCCGCTGAACGTCTATGTTCTGCCCGCCACGGCAATTCCCTCTTCCGACCTGGCCCGGCTACCGCTGACGTTGCGCGTCGAGACCCCCCAGGCAGGTCGGGCCCTCTACAGCTCTCGCATCGTGGTGATGCCGGAGACAAACCAGCTCAGTGCCTACCAGGGCGCCCGTTGGAGCGACAGTGCCCCCAGGCTGCTACGGGACCGGCTGGTGGAGGCGTTTCGTCAGGACAACCGCCTGGCCGCCGTGGTGGACGAGGGGGACCGGGTGAGTGCCGATTTCGACCTGGTCAGCGACCTGCGGGGGTTTCACAGCCAATACATGGAGGGCCGGCCCCGGGCGGTGATCCGCCTCGATGTCCGGCTCATCGACAGCTCACGGCAGCGGGTTCTGGCCACCCGCCGCTTCGAGGTGCGTGAACCGAGCGCCGACGAAAGCGTGGAGGCCGTGGTGGAAGCCTTCGGCCGAGCCGCCGACCAACTGAGCCGGCAGTTGGTGGACTGGACCCTGGAGCGGGTCGCGGCGAAATAGAAAGGTTCTCCGGCCGGGCCGATCCTTGATTGCATGGCGTTTTCGTTAGACACATGTTCATACAGCATAATAACGCCATAACTTTGAAAGGCGACCATGATCAAGTCTCTCACCAAACATGGGAACAGCCTGGCCCTGGTCATCGAAAAACCGATCCTGGAACTGCTGGGCGCCGACGCCGAAACCCCTTTCGACGTCAGTACCGACGGAGAGGTGTTGATTCTGGCCCCCATCAAGGACACCGGCCGGCGCGAGGCTTTCAAGGACGCCTTGAAGGAAGTCAATCGACGTTATCGGAAAAGCCTGAAAAAACTTGCCCAGTAAACCATGGCACTCGTTTTCCTCCTTCTGAACGGGTGCGACTTCAAAGCCCCGCAGGGTAATTTTGCTGACATGGTGTTGGCCGTTGCAAGCGAGGAAATGAGCAAGGCCGAGGCAATCCTCTATTTTCGCCGCTGGACGACCAGATCCTGAAAACCCGTGTTTGGCTTGGCCTCTCGCAGCGCCTTACGCCTGGATTTCGGCGATAAACCGCTGCGAGCTCTCGATGGAGGCGTTCATTTCCCGGATCAGGGCGTCGATGTCCTTCTTGAGGCTGGCGAATTCGAATTTCAGGGCGCCGATGGCCTGGGCGTTGAGGTTGTGTTTCAGGAAGAGCACGTGGTCGCGGAAGGCATCCAGCACCGGCGCCATGCTCTCCTCGGCCCGGTGCATGCTGGCCAGCATGGTGGCATACCGTTGCCGGGTCTCCTGGAGCCGCACCTTGCTGGCCTGCCGCAGGCTGGCGTTGCTGTAAAGATCCAGCTCCTTTTCCCACTCCCTGAACAGGGCCTCGGCCACCGACGCCACCTTGTCGATGCGTTCGGAAACCCTGTCGGCGGCCTGCTCGGCCCCCTCGAACTCGGCATTGAAGCGCTCATAGGCCTGTTTCAGGTCGCTGTCGCCGATGTTGACCACCGTGGCAAACTCCTCCAAGGCCGAGCTGAACTTTTCCTGGGCGTCGCTCTGGGCATCTTGGGCCGCTTCCACCCGGTCCACGAGAATGTCGCGCTTGTGCACCCCGACTTTTTCCATGGTCGAGTAGTACATGGAGGAACAGCCGGCCAGAATCAACACGGCCGCCGACACCGCCAGCGCTTGAGAAAAGAAGGAATTGAAAACGGATCGGATTGTCATTGCGCCTCCTGGGAAATGAAATGCAGCGGTGGCTTGCCCGTGACGCCGGCGCCATCACCTGTGGTGGATCGAGGTCCGCCCAACGGACATATCCTATTGACGCGAATTTTTGGATCCCGAAGCGCATCCTCCCGGGAACCCGATGATTATCATCGGCTGCGGCGGGCATTGTGTCAAGCGTGGCCCCGGAAGCCCAAAAACCCTTCAGATCCGCCGCTGGAGCCAGACCACCCGGCCCAGAACGCGCACCGCGGCGGCGCCGGCATCGACCAGGATCGTCTCGTAGGCCCGGTTGTCGCTGATGAGCGCCAGTTGCCCGGGCCGCTTTTCCAATCGCTTGATCATGATGGTGTCGTCGATGCCCACGGCGTAGATCCCGCCGGCCACCACGGCCGTCTGGGAGCGGTCGATCATCACCGTGTCCCCAGCCCGGATCCCCGGTTCCATGCTGTCCCCGCTGACCTGTATCATCACCATGGACGCGGCGGGCCCGAGCCCCTGGAGCTGCTCGCGCCGGAAGGGAAACGCGCCCCGGGTGCCGGCGTCGGTCTCGAAGGACCCTCCCCCGGCGCTGATGCGGGCCTCCACCCAAGGCACCCAGACCACCTCGTCCTCCGCCAGGGCCACCGGGTCCGAGCGGCCGGTGAGCAGCCAATGGGCATCGAGGTCGAACGCCTCGGCGATGCGATAGGCCCACTGGCGCGGCACCGAATCCCGCCGCTTGGCCTGGGTCACCGCCGAGCGGTGGATGCCCAGGGCGCCGGCGAGCTGGTTCTGGGAACGGATGCGGGCTCCTTTCTTCACCCGCCGCATGAAAGCGTCGAAATTCAGGCGGTCCTTGCCCTCTGAGACCATCTTTGGCTCCTTTCACGATAATCGGGTTTCACCAGACGGATCGGCGCGCCGGCGGCGGTCCGCGCCCCGCCGTCCATGGGGCTGCGCACCGCCGCGGGACCGCGCTGCAAGACATGGGTGTAGATCATCGTCGTGGCATAGTGGATCTGGTTTTTCAGTTCCGGTATCAAGCGCTCGGGCAACAGCGTGACCCGATCCTTGTTGCCCTTGCCGGCTCGAACGACGATATGGTGTTGATTGAAGTCAACGTCCTTAACCCTCAGTCGTACACATTCCATCAACCGTAGCCCGGCCCCGTATAGCAAGCCCGCCATCAGCCAATGAACGCCTCGAAGATTTGCCATCAACCGGTCGACCTCGGCCTTGGAAAGCACCACCGGCAACCGCTTGGGCCGCTTGGCGCGTACGGCGTCGATTTTTCCATTGATTTCCATCGCCAATACGTGCTTATAAAGAAACACCTAAGCGCAGAGCGCCTGATTCTGGGTCGATGCCGCCACTTTGCCGGCAACCGCCAGATGGGTCAGGAACCGCTCGATTTCCGCAGCTCCCATGTCCCTGGGGTGCTTTTTGTCATGAAACAGAATATACCGTCTGATCCAGTCGCAGTAGGTCTCCTCGGTACGAATGGAATAGTGTTTCCGCCGGATGGCATCCCTGACCTGGTCGAGCAACTTTGGGGCAGAAGCATCCATGTTAACCTCATCGCGCTTGATATGTTTACAAATGTTAAGCTTAACCTCAACGAAAGTGCCGCGGATGTCAACATTAAAATAGTTAACTCATTTACATTAAATGGTTTTTTTACGTGTTATCGCTCCGCATTACCATTGGCCTCAAATCACTGGACCGGAATTTTCGGACTAAACCGGTCACCAAGGAACGATCGGGCTAGTCCGATACCGTTGGAATGTTGAAGTTACTGAATTTTTTAGGATTTAGTTGCGTTTCGAATTCGGCTGGCGGGTATAGTCGGAAACGTCTGGCCAATAATTGTTGGGCGTCATAGTCGCATCCATTTTTACGTAACACATAAGAGCACAGAGCAAGGAGCATCAAACGTGTCCATCAGTAACAGTGCAAAGGAAATACTCACGCAATTCACCCGCGAGGTATGGACTGAAGGCAATATCGAAGCGTCGGATAAATATATCGCCCCAAAGTACACAGTGCTCCACGATCCGGGCGACCCGTGGGAAGGCCAAGAACTTGGCCTCGCAGGCTACAAAGAGCGTGTCAAGACGTTGCGCGCTGCATTTCCAGATCAATGCTTCGACATACAGGGGCTCTTTGCCGATGGTGATGCAGTTGTAATGACTTGGCTTTGGTCAGCTACGCACAAGGGAGATATTCCCGGATTTCCCGCTACCGGCAAACAAATCAAAATGTCTGGCGCTACAGTTTACTACTTCGACGGTAGCCGCCTCACTGGGCATTGGCAGATCACCGACCGTCTAGGTGTGTATCAGCAGTTACGCCAAGCGGCCGCAGGTGCCTAACAAATGCCGCCCAACCCGGCAGTCGAGCGGACCTGCGCAAAAAGCTGCGCAGGCCGCTCACTTCTACGTTAGGGTACCACGAAATGTGAGGCTGTAATGAAAGTTCTAAATACTCACGAACGCGAACTCAACGCTGATTATGAACAAGTGTCGAAGCTCATTGACTCTCTTTCTTCAGAAGATGACCTTCTATGGCCAGGCCAATGCTGGCCTCGTATGAAATTCGATCATCCGATAGGTGTTGGCGCAAAAGGCGGACATGGGCCGATTGGTTATGTCGTTGAGGCATACAATCCAGGACAGTCCGTCAGCTTCTGCTTTACCAAGCCAAAAGGATTCAACGGATTTCATAAATTCGATGTTGTCAAACGTTCAAAAAAGCCTCTTCTACTAAGACATACGATAGAGATGGAATTGAAGGGTACTGCATTATTAACTTGGCCACTCGTAATTCGGCCTCTGCACGATGCATTGCTCGAAGACGCCCTATCCACTGCTCAGGTATCCCTTGGAATGGCTCCTCGAATGCGGCCGTGGTCGCTATGGGTCAAAATAATCCGATGGATAATGTCCGGCGGCAAAGCACAAGCACAAATATTGCCAAACAAGGCTAATGCAGCCGATGCAAAAAGCCGCGCGGCTGATTAGCAACGTTCGGCTTTGTACCTGAAAGCGAGAAAATGTTGGGCGTAATGAAATAAGAGATGGAAACACTTGAAGAAAAGGTTGCCCGGGTTTTGAAGGAAGATGTTGCCGTCGTTCCCTACGATCCTCGTTGGCTCGAGCTGTTTAAGGAAGAGAAAGCTCACCTCCTGTCCTGTCTGCCCAAAACGCTGGTCAAACGTATTGAGCACTTCGGCAGTACAGCCGTTCCTGGTCTGGCGGCGAAGCCTATTGTCGATATGTTGGTCGAGGTGGTCTCACTCGATGAAACCAGACAAAAGGTTCCCCCGATACTCGAGCCAAAGGGATACGACTTCTTTTGGCGGCCAATGTGGGGCGACGACACCCCGCCCTTCTATGCATGGTTCATCAAACGTGATGCAAGCGGAAACAGAACCCACCATATTCACATGGTCGAAGCACATTTCGAGCTTTGGGATCGGTTGCTCTTTCGGGACTACCTCATTGAACATCCGCACGTGGCACAAGATTATGGTAATCTCAAGCGGAAATTGTCCAATACCCATGCGAAGGATCGGGTCGCATACACAGAGGCGAAGACGGACTTTGTTGTCCGGATCACCAACATTGCTAAAGGATACTACGCGGAGGGCCAACCAAGCGCTAAAAAGGAACCGGGCGGGCCGTGCCATTTTTCCCAATAATTTTGCAAGCAAATTTCCGGGCTATCAGGCCGGGCATCAGCTAAAACCACCCTCCCCTTAGTTTGGACGTTGGCCGGCAAGAAGAAGGAACACGAAACACATGAATCCGAAGATTGTAATCAGAAGTGAAGCAGTTTCCGATATAAACGAGATAATCGAGGTGACCGTCGCCGCGTTTAAGACCCTGGAGATCAGCAATCACACAGAACAGTTCATTATCGAGGCACTGCGCGCAGCCAAGGCCCTCACGGTATCGCTCGTCGCAGAAGTGGATGGCCATGTGATAGGTCACATTGCCTTCTCTCCTGTGACCATCTCGGACGGAACTCAGAACTGGTACGGGCTTGGACCTGTTTCGGTGTTGCCGGCGTACCAGAGGCAGGGCATTGGCAAAGCCCTGATACGCGAAGGGTTGTCACGGCTGAAAGATATGAATGCTCAAGGATGTTGTCTCGTGGGACATCCGGATTACTATATAAAATTCGGGTTCAAAAACCTACCGGGACTTCTACATGAAGGAGTGCCACCGGAGGTCTTTTTCGCTCAGTCTTTCGACGGGCACACTCCGCAAGGCACTGTCACTTTCCACGAAGGATTTAAACTGGCAACTGCGGGAAACCGAAGTGCCCTACAACGCACAGTTTGACGGCCAAAATGAAATTATAGAGCCTGAAAACCTGCCTTTATAACGGATAAACAATAAGATTTCAATTGCATAGCTTGGTCCGACCCTACGAATGCTCTCCTTCCCTCGGGCCAAATCCCGAAAAACCTCCCCAAGATACTTGCGAACCTGGCCGTATAGCGTCTTTCTGCGGTACTTGGGAATCCAGACCACATGGTATTTGCATTCCCAACGACTGTGGTTTAGGCTTGAGCTGTTGTCCATGAAAGCCTCTCCTTTGTGAATTTGAGCGGTTCACATCTGGAGGGGCTTTCATTTATTCCCGCAAATGTCAAACACTCCTGAGTCCCCCGGCATAGCCGGGGGTTTACTTAAGGGCAATTAGCCCTGAAATGGCATTGAGGCTCTCAAAGGTATTTGGTCGCACACCGGAAAGTTGGCTCAGGCTCCAGCTCCACTACGATCTCTGGAAAACAAAGCAATCCATTGATATCGGAGATTTGAAGCGTATTGAAGCGGCTTGAGCCCATATTTTTCAGATAACATCTTTAAAAAAGAGGAAAAGAATGAAACCGAGTAAAAAATCCGCCCCCTATGGGGTTGGATTCTTTACAATCTTCCTCAAAATTTGACGGATTGCTTGACATCGGCAGCAACACGCGGAATTATACGTGTAAATTTGACGGAGACCATTATT
>JAQVTF010000245.1:0-1711 GCA_028700185.1 Desulfobacteraceae bacterium
CTGGATTTTTTCAAATCGGTCGTTGGCGTCGGCGTCGATTTCCAACCGGACCGGACGACCTTCAGGATCGACGTGGGCGACCTGATCGATTTTTCCGTCTCCATCGGTGTCACGCTCGACGCGTCGGGTCTGGTTTTCGGCGGCAAAGGAAAAGGATGGATGGAAAAGAACCCAAAAAAACAGGACCGCCAACAAGCCGTATAAGCGCTGCTTTGTTCGCATAAGTCATAAATCTTGATTCATGGGTTGGTTGGTCCCAGTGGAGTCAAATTTAATAATTATAATGGATGGTTATAATGACTGTTGCCGATAGCTGAGAGAAAACAACTATATTATCCCCAAGCGATGAGGTGTCAATATTTCTGCTGATTTTTTGATAATTTTGATGATTTTGAAACGATTTGAGGAAATGTATAACTTAAATGAACTTAAACAAACAATTATAGAAGGGCGAATACATTTTTAAGCGGCCCATAGGCCCTTTGATGTCTTGAGATCCGGGGGATGACGAAATAGGCGGTGGAGTGGTGAGACCAGGATAGGTTTGCCGTTCCAGAAGCGTGGGACGGTTCAAACGACAGGGGCGCTAAAAGCGCCGCTGTCGTTTGATGCCAAGCGATTCTCGGTGATCAAGAAATCAAAACTCAACGGCCAGTTGGGCGACGATGGCATCGCGTTCATCATCATTTTCAAACTCGCCGTGGAGGTATTCGAGGGCCAGGGTCGTGTGCTGGAAAATACCGTAGCTGACCACGGCGCCATACTGGTTTTCCGGGATCCAGTCCCCACCGTCTTCGCTGCCTTCATAGCGCAGCGCTGCTTCCAGGCGGTCGGTGGGCGCATAGGCCAGCTCGAGGTTCCAGGCCTTTGGTTCCAGCGCCCGGCCGCCATCGAAGGAGAGTTCTCCGGCCACGAAGGTCTCCAGGGCGGCCACGTATTCGGCCTCCAGGAACAGTTTGTCCGCCAGGGAAACCGACGCAAAGAGGCTGTATCCGGGTACGTGGTCTCGCAGTGTACCGACATTGTCAGTGATGTCATCCTCCAATCCGCCTTCGGCCAGGGTGGAAATGTAGGCGGCACCGAGGGTGATATTGGGCAGAGAGATGCGGGCTGCCGCCACGTAGGCGTTGATGGTGTCATCGTCTCCGGTTTCATCGATATCGGCGTTGAACGCGCCTACCGAAATGTCCACCCGGTCGTTGGCGAAACCGACCACCGCAGCCCCCTCGTTGGTTTCCCCCAGTTCAAGGGGCAGCGGATCGGAGATGAAATGGCTCTCGTAGTTGCCGAAGGGAAGCACCATTTTTCCGGCCTTGAGATAAAAAGGCATGTCCTCCTCGATTCCCAAGGTGATGAAGCCTTCGTCCACCGTCAGATCGTCATCCTCGTAGAGAAAGACCACCTGCCCGGTGACATACTTGACGATCCTGGCTTCCAACCCCAGTTCCACCTTGGTCAGATCCACGTCGCTCTCGTCGGTATCATCGGCGGCCGGATTCGCCGGATTGTAGCGGGTGAAACCGGCCTCGATTTCCACCGCGCCGCTCAGTGATACATTGGAAGGCCAGGCGCCTTGGGGATTCTTTTTCGCCAAGGCCGTCTCGACCTTGGCCATAAGTTCACGAATGTTTCCTGCACAACATCTTCCGCCTCATCGGTGTCGCACATAAAATGCAAGGCGTGCAAGCAAAGTTGACGATAATAACTGTGG
>JAQVTF010000245.1:1721-3342 GCA_028700185.1 Desulfobacteraceae bacterium
CGCCAAGGCCGTCTCGACCTTGGCCAGGCGCTCCTCAAGTGTCACCCTGCCAGCGTCCGCCAGGGCCGGCGCCGCCAGAAAAGAAATGCTGGCCAATACCATCAAGCCTGCTTTGCCGAGTTTTTTCATCATCTGTTTTCCTTTCTCCAGGGATTTTATTGGAAACAAAAAAGACGCGGTAAGGGCGTAACAGACGTACCCTTTGAACGCGTCTTCACTTCCTGCGCACCGCCACGCGGTCGAAAGCCGTAAGACCGTGACTGTTGTCCGGTTTTTACTTAGTGTCCGTCCAGAAATGAGGATTTTTTCGTGAGATCAAGGCGGGCACCCGATTTAAACCGGAGGAATAGCAGCGCTATTTCGAGGATTTAAATCTGGGGACCCAACGCCGAGATCGCGGAAAAAGACCATTTATGGATGGGCACTACTTAATGTTCCTCCTTAAAGGGACAACCATGGCTCGGTATTCGGTGTCCCGCCCGTGTGGAGGGATACACGGGGAAAGCTACTTCATGTCCCGGGCCTGGACCCAGATCACCGCATCCTGGGAAAGCGTTTTGCCCTCAAAGGTCTTGGCCGGCCCCACCCCGAGAGCGCAAAAACCCCACCAGCCTGCACGGGGAATGCCGAAGGCGAACTCGCCGGCGGGGTTGGCTCTGATGGTCATGGTGACGAAGGCATCCTGGGGGGCTTCCACCGCGGCGGCTTTTGCAAAGGCGTTCTTGTCCGCCAGGGGCGCATGATTGAGGTACTCCACCTCAATTTCGGCGTTGGGGACCGGCTTGCCGTTGCTGAGGACGATCCCGCGAAAGACGTTGCCGGTCCACAGGCCGTAGGGCTTGTCCAGGGGCAGGATCTCGGTGGGCAGGCCCACCGGGGCGTCCCAGTCGGTGGGAAACCCGCCGGTGTTGACCGTCATTTTGGTGATCTGTTGAATGAAACTGTCCTCTTCCTTTTCGAAGTAGGGCGAGGGGATCAGGCAAAAGATGTTGTCGCCCATGCCTCGCAGCTTGAAAGTGGTTTCGTAGGCCGCTCCGCCATTGGTCTGACTGGTCCAGACCATCGGTTTGAGGGTGGGCAGAAGATCGATTTTCTTTCCCTTGCGCACCACGAAGAACTGCTCCGGTTGCCCCATGTCCATGGTATGACCCGCCTCGAAAGGATGGGTGAACACCAGATCCAGGGCGATTTCCCCGCCCTTGGGCAAAGCCGATTCGGGAGTGTAGATCATCTGAAAATGCGCCGCCGCCGGCGCCGCCATGGACAACATCAACAGGACGAATACTGGCAAAATCACTCGCTTCATCTGAAAAAACTCCTTTCCCTTTTGAATTGCGTTTTTACGTCGCGGAACCGAAGCTCCCGTCGATCGGATCGCGTTTTCGACCGGCAAAAATCTTTGCGTCCACCGAAAACCCAATTCATCACTCCAGAATGTCTTTCCCGTCGATCTCGATGACATGTCCTTGCCCGGCATCGAAAACGACTCTGTATGTCCCGTCGGGCTTTTTGAAGTTGAACTCGCTGTTCTCGTCCATTTTGTCCTTGATCAGCACCTTGCCGGCGGTGTCTTCCACCCGCATCTGCACGCCGGCGGCCGAGGAGCCGTCGGAAAAGCCGC
>JAQVTF010000080.1 GCA_028700185.1 Desulfobacteraceae bacterium
GACCCGGACGCCACTTACAGCGGCCACAAGGGCCAAGGCTACCAGGTTCAGGTCATGGAGACCTACAGCGAGCACGAAACGGACGCCAAAGACCCGCGGCAGTTGAATCTGATTACCTACGTTGAGGCGGTCATGCGGGGTGGCGACACCGATACCAACGCAGCCATTTGTGGGGCGCTATTGGGCGCGGTGTACGGCCTGGACGCCATACCCGCCCAATGGGTCGACCGGGTCCTGAACTGCAGCCCCCAGGCCGGACATCCCGGCGTCAACCGCCCGCGACCAGAGTGCTTCTGGCCGGTAGATGCTTTGGAACTGGCAGATCGCTTAATTCAGAATTGACGGCACTGACTACGGAGTTGTTCATGAGCTTATTCACCGACAAAGAGGTTAAGGCACTCGACGAACTATTCCACGAAGTTGGCGTATATCGGCACGGTAAGGACTTGAAGGAGCTATTCGACTTCATCAAGAAATTCCCGAAGATAGCGCCATTTAATGCTTTCCTGCTCCATATCCAAAAGCCAGGCAGTCAGTATGTGGCTTCTGCCTCAGAATGGAGGGAGCAATTTAACCGTACCATCAAGCCCGGTGCTCGCCCACTCGTAATTTTGTGGCCGTTTGCGCCCGTGCGTTTCGTTTTTGAGCTGGAAGATACCGACGGCAAAGATCCATTTCCAGAGGCGTTACTCAAGCCATTCCAGACTAATGGAACCCTTGCGAAGCCTGCCTTGCATCGCCTGATTAGAAATCTCCCTCGTGATGGCGTTTCGTACCATGAAGCGGACCACGGCACGGGAAGCGCTGGCTTTATCGAGGTAGCGAAAGGGCATGGGACTCAAGATGCTGGAAAGAAAAAGGCTAAGGTGCTGTACCACCTGGTGGTAAACCAAAACCACTCGAATGAAGAAAAATTCGCAACGATTGCCCACGAACTAGGCCATCTCTATTGCGGCCACCTCGGAACGCCAAATGAAAACTGGTGGCCAGATCGCCGTAAGGAACACGTCAACATTCGAGAGTTCGAGGCCGAAAGCGTTGCCTGGCTTGTGTGTGAGCGGGCTGGGATTAAAAATCCGTCGGCAGAATACCTCAGCGGATATCTGAACGAAAACGCTCAGATACCCCAAGTTAGTCTGGAAAATGTTCTGAAGGCTGCCGGAATGATAGAGGCCATGACCTTGAGAGGCCTTTCGCTGCGCAAAGAGGTTGTTATCTGATGTTGGCTGGCACCTCAATTCGATTCCCGTTTTGGGAACCGAACCGGCGTCCGAAAACTGGATTCGAAGTTGTTGCGGCTCGTCGCCAGGTATCCGGTTTTACTGCAAACCCGTCACCCTCGTCCGGTGCCGGGAAATCAGGGGAGAAAATCGTTTCTCTGGTCGGGTTGGCGGGAAGTGGTTGTGTGCGATGACTTCGGCGTTTATTATCAAGGTGTTACGAGGAGCGCGGGCTTTGAGACTGAATTGCGGTAGGTCGTCGTTCCCTCCGATTCTGCCGGTCTGAGAACTAACGCAAATCGGACTCACCTCGAAACCGCAAAAATTATTCACCCAGATTTCCCGCGTTTCCGACCATCTGCCGAAGCCGACCAAAACCGAAATGCCCAATTTTCAATGGGTTGAGCATCAGGAACGGTTCAAGACGAGTTCGAGAAATTTATCGGTGGGACAGAGAAAACGCAGGTCCGAAAGTGGTCCCGAAAAGGAAGCGGGGTTGAAACGGTACTTCCCGACCCCGGAGAATGCCCTTTCCGGGCAACGGCCCGAAAGCCTTTGATATCAGGGACTTTCCGACAAGCGAAAAATCGGAGCCGTGGTTGTAACTTTTTTCTGCTTTAGCAGACGCGTTGCAGCGTCGAACGCTCGTCTAAGGTAGGTCCGTTCGATTCCCTTTTTCGAATCGAATCAGATTCGTTGGGAGATTGTTCTTCGTATCCGCTCGCGTTGCAAACCCAGCATCCTCGTCCCGAGCTTGGAAATCGGGGGACAAAAGTTGCTTTCCCGATGGGAACTTGAGGCCTGACTCGACTTCTTGTATGAAGCCATTTGTTTTCAGTGTACGATGAGGCGTTCTAAGGCTGGAGACTGAACGGAAGGATTCATGAAAAACGGACAACTCATCAGCTACGGCCCGCCAACCGGCCGCCTGCGAGTGATGCGCGAAGGGGCCAGCATCATCAAAAGAACCACCGTCATGGCAAGCATCGGGATGCCGGTTGCGATAGTTCGTTCCGGCCTCGGTCCTCTCCTCAACGGGCGAAGACTTGGGGGAAGATTCAGGTCTCCTCGATGGTCAATTTCTTGAAATCTTTTCCATGACCGTGCACGTTTTCCGGTCAAAACGGAAAGTCTTCCCTGTAGTCCACCGTTTCATCGAGAACCTTCACCTCCGGCTTCCGGGCACGCTGGTGCACCGGGTTGCCGTCCACGTAGATCGCCTTGTACGGCTTGGTGGGACAGGCGTACTCGCAGCCGCCGCAACCGACGCAGATGTCCGGATCCACTTCCGGGATCACCAGACGTTTCTCGGGCGTGTTGAGATACGGGACCATGTGTACGGCCTTGGTGGGGCAGTGCTCGCTGCAAGCCCCGCAGTTGGTGTTGTCCGTGTAGACGACGCAGTTTTCCCGTATGAACTTGGCCACGCCGAGCTGGGTCAACTTTTTTTCCTCCCCGTCGAGAGGCCGGATGGCCCCGCTGGGGCAGACGTTGAGGCAAACCGTACACTCGTAGTTGCAGTGGCCGGCGTGAAAGTTCATGCGCGGTTGCATCAGGCCGGAAGCGCCATACTCGAACATCGACGGCACGAGCACCCGTGACGGACAGGCGCTCACGCAGAGGTGACACGCGGTGCAAGTGGCGGTGAAACGCGCGACGCTGCCGGAGCCGGGCGGCGAAACCGGGCTGGTGACGCGTTCGGGAATCGTCGTCGGCCTGCTCTGGATAACAGGGGGCACTTGCCGGCCGAGGCCGACGATTCCCAGCAATCCGACAGTGGTGTTGAGGATGAACCCGCGCCGTCCCGGTTTCGGCGGCGCGGCGTTCTGGCGCTTCCACCGGCGGTCAAAACGCAACCCTTCTCCGGGACAGACGGCCAGGCAGTTGTAGCAGCCGATGCAGCGGCTGTTGTCCACCACCCCGTTGGCCATGTCGATACAACCGGCCTTGCAGACCCGTTCGCAGCGCCCGCACCCTTGGCAAGCCGCGGAATCAATGCGGATCTGAAATATCGCCATTCTGGAAATCAGGCCCAGCAGCGTGCCGATGGGACAGATCGTGTTGCAGTAGAGCCGCCCGTGTTTTGCCGCCAGCCAGGCGACCGGAATCAGGGTCGCCAGGGTGACGGCGACGGATACCGGCGCGATCACCGCCCAGCGCACCTGGTAGAGCCCATGGACCCCCAGCGGTTCAAGCACCATGGCCGCCAGGTTGTTGGCCATGATGACCAGGGGCCGCAACAGGTCGGAAAAAATCCGGCCGAAGCCGCTGAAGGGGTCGAGAAGGTTGAGCAGAAGACCGCTTCCCGCGAGCAGGCCCAGAATCGTCAGGCCGAGGACGGCAAGACGCAGAAGGTGGTGCGGCGGCGTGGGCCGGAAACGGGGTTTTCGTTTCCGGCCGCCGACGGCACCGATCACGTCCTGGAGCATGCCGAGGGGGCAGACGAAGGAGCAGTAGACCCGGCCGAACAAGGCGGTGAGGATCAGCACGAGGATGAACCCCGCCGCCCCGAGGGCTGCCGCGTGGATAAACTTGAGCAGCGAAGGGACGAACTGGAGGTAGAGCAGCCCCTGGACGGCCTCCGGGGGAAAGGCGTTGCGAAAATCGAGGAACAACGCCGCCATCAGCGCAAGGAAAAATGCCGAGACGCCGATGCGGATCCTCTTCAGGTGGCGCCCTGTCATGGCGTCACAGCTTGATGCGGTGGATCGACAGCCCGTTGAGGTCCATCCGGCCGATTTTCATCCGGTCGGCGAGCTGAATGTGACGCACGTCGGCCGGATCGCGGCCGAACAGCCTGGCCGCGGCGGCGTCGCCGGCCACCAGGTCCGTGGCGACGATCTGGGACTTCATCGGCACCACATCGCCCACCGAGACCCCCCGCGGGCCGTTCTGCTTCATCACGTTGTAGGCGTCCACCACGGTGAGGGTCGGTTTGCAAAACGAGGCAAAGTCGGCGATGCACTGGTGAAGATCGTTGCGGTGCCAGTATCCCCGATCCCAGACCACGCCCATGAGGTTCTTCATGCCGAGGGTGAGCACCGAGGAGCTGTGGTCCTTGAGGATCGGCACGTTGATGAACACGTCGGCATCGAGAAGCAGCTCGTGGACCTTGGTCTCGGTGAGCCGCTTGCCCCGTGGCACGGAAACCGTCTGATAGTAGCCTTCGCTGTCGCCGGAAACGATCCGTCCGCCGGCCTCCTTCACCGCCTGTTCGATACCGCTGTTCTTGTAGCATCGCCGCCAGTTGTCGCAGGTGTGGTCGAACACCGAAACCTCTTGGGCTCCGGCCTTGAAACAGTGCTCGATGATGCGGGCCACGAGTTTCGGATTGGTGTTGCCGGCCCGCTCCGGCGGAACGTCCCAGCCGATGTTCGGTTTCACCAGGACCTTGCCGCCCACGGGGACAAAGGTTTCCATCCCTCCCAGCGACGCGATGGCCCGGTCGAACATCGCCTCGGGCTCACCTCCTTTCACCGCAACGAGATCATACGGCGGGCCGGCGGGAACGGCCGCCCGGGCGAATCCGCGGAAACCGCCCCAAAAAACACTGGAACCGGCCAGGACGCTTCCCCGTATCGTCTGTTTCAAAAATTCACGGCGATCCATGAGATCCTCCTTGGTGCGGCGTTTCAACCAACCGATGGGCAATGAACATTTTGTTATAATGGTCATTGCCCACGCCGATGGCAATATCTGCTGCCCTTTGATGAATCTGCCCCAATGGCCTCCCACGGACCACACGGCCGCAAGAGAATCCGACAATTTTCCGAAACCCGGGTCCCACCGGGGGCAGAAAGAATCAGGGATGGAAAAAGAACTTGCTTTTATCCTGGAGCTCGACTATGGTGCGCGCCATTGATACGGCCCCGCCTGAAATGGGGTGGGGCGATTTCCTTCTGAAGGCATGATACATTTTTATTCTGTAACATCCTCCAGCATGAAATCCTGAAATTCTGAAGAAAGGAGGATGTACCATGAACGGAACAGTCAAATGGTTTAACGCAAGCAAAGGCTTCGGTTTCATCGAGCGCGAAGACGGTCCGGATGTGTTTGTTCACCACTCGGGAATCAACGCCACCGGTTTCAAATCGCTCAATGACGGTGACCGGGTTACTTTTGACATCGTTCAGGGTCCCAAGGGGCCCTCTGCGACCAATGTCACTGTGATCTGATCGGCTTGCCGCCAAGCTTCAAGGGCACGGTCTCGTTTCGGCGGGGCCGTGCCCTTTTTTTATCCCTCTCTTATCAAAAACCCCTTCCATCATCCATCAGCCCAGCACCTCAGCCCCGTTGGCCGAGGTAAACCACTGCCAGACCGAGTCCCATCAAGAAGAGGCCGAAACGGCGCAAAACGGCGTCCTCCACCTCCAGCACCTGGCGGATCACCTGTTTCATCTTGTCCGGGAAGGCAAAATAGGGCAACCCCTCAACGATCATCACCATGCCCATCACCGCCAAAAAGTATTTCATGGATTCGATTACCTCCAAAACCACCGATTCAGAAAAGATTACCTGTATAAATGGCGCTTTCGCGATTGTCAAAACCAAATGCCCGCCGTCATGATTGACACTGGGGCCTGAATCGGTGTAGTGCGGCACAACGCATTCAGGAGGAACAGTATGCCATACGAAGCCGTGATCGGGCTGGAGGTCCACGCTCAACTCAAGACGGAAACCAAGATTTTCTGCGGTTGCTCGGCGGCCTTCGGCGCGCCACCCAACACCCATGTATGCCCGGTGTGTCTCGGCATGCCCGGCGCCCTGCCGGTGCTCAACCGCAAGGTGGTGGATTTCGCCCTGCGCATGGCCCTGGCTACCGGTTGCCGGATTACCCGCACCAGCCGGTTCGCCCGCAAGAACTACTTCTACCCCGACCTGCCCAAGGGTTACCAGATCAGCCAGTACGAGCTGCCCATCGCCGAACACGGTGCCGTGGACATCGCCGTGAACGGCCGGAACCGCCGTGTCGGCATCACCCGCATCCACATGGAAGAGGATGCCGGCAAGCTCACCCACGATCCCGATCGGCCGGTGAGCCGGGTGGATCTGAATCGGGCCGGGGTGCCGTTGATCGAGATCGTCAGCGAGCCGGACCTGCGCTCCCCCGAGGAGGCCGGCGCCTACCTCCGCAAGCTGCGCACCATCCTGCGCTACCTGGACATCTCCGACGGCAACATGGAGGAAGGCAGCTTCCGCTGCGACGCCAACATCTCACTGCGCCCCCGGGGCCAGGCGGCGTTGGGCACCCGCACCGAGCTGAAGAACATCAACTCGTTTCGCTTCGTGGAAAAAGCGTTGCACTACGAGATCCAGCGCCAGCACGAGATCCTGGAGGATGGCGGACAAGTGGTGCAGGAAACCCGCCTCTGGGATGACGCCCAGAATCGCACCGATGTAATGCGGGGCAAGGAGGAGGCCCACGACTACCGCTATTTCCCCGATCCGGACCTGCTGCCCCTGGTCATCGACGAGGATTGGATCGAGGCGCTGCGCCAAAGCCTGCCCGAGTTGCCCGACGCGCGCCGCCGGCGCTACACGGCGGATTTCGGTCTGCCGGACTACGATGCCGAGGTGCTCACCGGCGCCCGGGAGCTGGCCGACTACTTCGAGGCCTGCGTGGCGGCCGGGGCCGCGGCCAAGCCGGCCGCCAACTGGATCATGGGCCACCTGCTCGGGTTGCTGAAGGCGGAAAACCGCGACTTCGATCAGATTCCGGTGCCCGCGCCGGCCTTGGCCGAGCTGTTGCGGCTCATGGACGAAGGGACCATCTCCGGCAAGATCGCCAAGACCGTCTTCGACGAGATGGCGGCCAGCGGTAAGACAGCGGCGGCCATCGTGGCGGAAAAAGGACTGGTACAGATCAGCGACGCAGGAGAAATCAGCGCCATCGTGGACCGCATCCTGGCCGCCAATGCCGGCCAAGTGGAAGCCTACCGTTCCGGCAAGACCAAGATCTTCGGCTTTTTCGTCGGCCAGGTGATGAAGGAGACCCGCGGCAAGGCCAATCCTCAGGTGGTCAACGATCTGCTGCGACAAAAGCTGGACGCCGGCTGACGGTCATTCAGGCCAAACGGGCCTGGGACTCCGAAATGATGGCGATGATGTCCTTCCCGTACCGGCGCAGCTTCGCTTCGCCGATGCCGTGGATCCCTCCCAGTTGGGCCATGGTTTTCGGCTTCACCGCCGCCATCTCGATCAGGGTCCGGTCGTGAAAAATCACGTAGGGCGGCACGCCGTTTTCACCGGCCACCTTTGTGCGGTAGCGTTTCAACGCTTCCAGCAGATCGGCGTCCGCCAGAGTGGCGTTGGGGGCCTGGGGAGTTTGACGAGCCCCGGTTTCCCGGCTCTGCTCCCGTCCCACCGGATCGCATCGGAACCGGATGGTCTCGCGGTTCTTGAGAAAGGCCATGCCCTCTGGCGACAGACCGAACCCGCCGTGGCCATCGGGAATTTCGCGCAGATACCCCCTGAAGAGCAGTTGCCGGTAGACTGAATCCCAGGCCGCCTTGCTCAGATCCTTTCCCACGCCGAAGGTCTTGATGCGATCATGCTTCCAGCGCCTCACCGAATCGGTGGCCTTGCCCATGAGCACGTTGATCAGGTGGCCGGCCCCGAAGCGCTGGCCGGTGCGATAGACGCAGGACAGCGCCTTCTGGGCCTCGATGGTGCCGTCCCGGGTGGCGGGGGGATCAAGGCAGTTGTCGCAGTTGCCGCAAGGATCTGGATACCGTTCGCCGAAATAGGCCAGCAGCACCTGGCGGCGGCAGGCGACGGTCTCGCAAAAGGCCAGCAGCGATTCCAGCTTTTTGCGCAACACCCGCTTGAATTCCTCCGTCCCCTGGGACTGTTCGAACAGCCGCCGCAGGGCGATCCCATCGGCCAGCGAATAGAGCATCCAGGCATCCGCGGGCTTACCGTCCCGCCCCGCCCGGCCGGTTTCCTGGTAATAGGCCTCCATGCTCGAGGGCAGGTCGAGATGGGCCACGAAGCGCACATCCGGCTTGTCAATGCCCATGCCGAAGGCGATGGTGGCAACGATGATACGAATTTCGTTTCGCTGAAAGCGCCGCTGGTGGCCCATTCGCTGATCCGCCGGCAACCCGGCATGGTAGGCCAGGGCCGGGATGCCGCTATCGTCCAGAAAAGCGGCGATGGCCTCGGCCCGCTTGCGCGTGCGCACGTAGACGATTCCCGGATCACGCGGGTGCTCGCTTTCGATGAAGTGGCGCAACTGGTACCTGTCGCGTTGTTTGGGCTGGAGGCGGTAGCGGATGTTGGGCCGGTCGAAGCTGGAGATGAAGACCTTGGCGTGCTCAAGGGCGAGGCGTTGGAGGATATCCCGGCGCGTGATCTCGTCGGCCGTGGCGGTGAGGGCCAACCGCGGCACGTGGGCGAATCGCCGTGTCACTTCGTTGATGCGCAGGTACTCGGGACGAAAATCATGTCCCCATTGGGAAACGCAATGGGCCTCGTCGATGGCGAACAGCGCGATGTCGATCTGGCTCAGAAAATGTTGGAAATCCCGGGTCAACAGCCTTTCCGGGGCCACGTAGAGCAGATCCACCGTTCCCCGGCTCGCACCCTGCTGAATCCGTGCCGCCTCCCCGGAGGAAAGGGTGGAATTGACAAAGGCGGCGCGCACCCCGTTGGCCTGGAGCCCTCTGACCTGGTCTTCCATCAGGGCAATCAACGGTGAAATGACGATGCCCACGCCTTTTTCAACGATGGCCGGAATCTGGTAGCATATCGACTTGCCGCTGCCGGTGGGCATCAGGACGAAGGCATCGTGTCCCCCCAGCACGGTTTCGATGATCTGCTGTTGATGATCCCGGAACGCGTCGTAGCCGAAGTATTTTTTCAGTGCCGCAAGAGGCTCCACAAAGTTGCTCCCCAAAGCCGAAATCCCTTCAATTCCCGCCGCCCCGGCGCCATGCCGCGGAAAAGTCCCCGCATTGCGCTCCTCGCGGTACCCTTTAATCCTTTCCCGACGGGTATCTGGAAGCGGCCGTGTTGTTAAAAAAACAGAACCCGCACGGCGAAAGGAAAGCTCCTTCGCCTGGCGGGCCTCACGGTTCTGCTGTCCACCCGTTTTCTCGCACAATACCTATCCATTGCGGGCTGGAGGTCAACGGTGAGGCCAATCTACTGAAGGCGATTTCAGATTGCAACCCATCATTCGTTGACACCACAGCCGGAGAGCGCCACCAGGGAGCGCATAAAAAGGCCGTCATCGCTTCTTGCAAAAACTGGATCCGACGGTACCAAGACCAGCACCAGCATCCTGATCTGCTTCTACCTGCAAGAGATCGGGGTGAAAAAGATCCTGGCCAAGGACCTGGACGAGGATCACGCCAAGATCCTGCGCCGGGTCGGCGCCACGGAGGTCATCCACCCGGAGAAGGACCCGGCCATCCGGGTGTCGCGCGCGCTCTCCAGGCCCAACATGGTCGATTTCATCCCCTGGCCGACGAGTTCGACCTGGTCCAGGTGGAAATGAAATCAAACAGATCCGGATTGCCGCAGAAGTTTTAATTTCCCCGCTTCCATCTGCAAGACACAATCGGCCACGCGCCGCACCTGATCCTGGTAATGTGAGACCATTACCAGAGTGCAGCGTTGCCGCAGGGCGAGGAGCAGCGATTCGATCACCTCCCCTGCCTGGCTGTCCAGCGAAGAGGTCGGTTCGTCCAAAAGCAGGATCTCCGGCTCCAGCACCAGGGCACGGGCGATGCAGAGGCGCTGCTGCTGGCCGCCGGAAAGGGTGCGCGCATCGTGGTGGAGCCGGTCGCGCACCTCGTCCCACAGGAAGGCGCGCGCCAGTGCCTGGGCCACCCGGTCCGTTACATCGGGCCGTCGGTGCTGACCGGTGAGCTTGAGAACGAAGGCCACGTTCTTGAAAATGCTCATGGGCAACGGATTGGGGGCCTGGAAGACCATGCCGACCTTACGCCGCAGCCAGTGTAGGGGAACATCGGGGGCCAGGATGTCCTGCCATTGGCCTTGAAAGTGCATCATGACCCGGCCGCTCACCCGAGTTCCGGCAACGGCGTCGCAGAGCCGGTTGAGGCAGGTCAGTAGGGTCGACTTGCCCTGTCCGGAGGGGCCGACGATGGCCGTGATGGCGTTGGCCGGAATCTCGGCGCAGACATCGTCGAGCACCCGGCGGCGGCCATAGTGGAAAAAGAGGTGTTCGATGCGGATTTTTGTGGTGCGGTCCATGGCGGCCATCTCACAGGCGCTGGTGCAATCGGGCACCGAGGCGTTGCTGGATCAGCGCCGCTGCGGCAAAGAGCATGGCGCAAATCGCCAGCAGGATCAAGGCCGCGGCGTACCCCGTGGCCAGTTCTTCCGGGTCGCGGTACTGGGAAGAGATGTAGTAGATATAGAAAGGCAGGGCCTCGTAGGACGAAAAGAGCGAGCGTGGCAACCCGGCGGTGGCCACCACCCCGGTGAGCATGATCACGGCCGTATCCTCGGCGCAGCGGCCGATGGCCAGGATCACGCCGCTCAAAATTCCCGGTAGGGCGCGGGGCAGCAGGACGAAACAGATGTTCTGCAGGCGGGTGGCGCCCAGAGCCGGTGCAGTCAGCCGCACCGCTTCCGGCAGGGCCTCCAGGGCGTTCTGGGTGGTGCGGATCAGGTAGGGAAGTACCAGAAAGGCCAGGGACAGGGCCGAAATCAGCAGGCACGGGTAGATTCTCCCCCCGAAGTGGCGGTGAAGAAAAACGGCCACGCTGAAGCCGAACAAGCCCACGACGATGGACGGCACCCCGGCCAGGATGTCGAAAAAAAGCCCCAGGGCCCGCTGGATCCGTCCCCGTCCGTACTCGGCCATGTAGATGCCGGCGGCCAGTCCCAGGGGTACGGCCAGGGTGATGGCCAGCACCACCAGGGAGAAGGTTCCCACCATCGCCGGGAAGAGCCCGCCAAAAACCGGACGGCGCAGCAGCAGGGCCTCCATCGGAGGCGTGTCGCCGAAGACCAGCTTGAGGCTCAAGCTGCTGTACCCCTTGATCAGTAGAAAGCCGATCACCGTCGCCACCGAGGCGAGCAGCAAAAGGGTGCTGCCCCAGCTCACCAGGCGAACAAACCTATCCAGTGGTGGTTGTCTCATCGCACCGGCTCCCCTTTTCTTCCCAGACGTCGCACGGCGATGGTGGCGGCAGCGGTAAAGGCATAGAGCAAAATGCCGCAGGCGAAGATGGTCTTGAATTCCAAACTGTCGAAGTCCGAGGCGATGACCAGGGCGATGTGGGCCGTGAGGGCACGGGCCGAATCGAGCAGGCCGCCGGGCACCTGGGCAGCGTTACCCGCCAGCATCAAGGCGATGAGGGTGTCGCCCACGGCCCGTCCGGTGGAAAGGACCAGACCGGTGACGATGCCGCGCCAGGCGCCGGGAATCAGCACGTAGACCAGCACCTGGGCCGGGGTGGCCCCCAGTGCCTCGGCGGCGACGCGGTGGCTTCCCGGCACCCGCGCCAGAGCGTCGGAGAAGAACAGGATCATGGTGGGCGCCACCAGGATCCCCAAAACGAGCCCCGCGGTGAGCACGCACAGCCCCGAGCCCCGGGCGAAGGTTTCCCGCACCAGGGGAACAAGCAGAAAGACTCCGACGAAACCGTAAACCACCGTCGGAATGCCTGTCATGAAAGCCACGGCCGACTTTACCAGGTGCGCTATCCGCCCGGGGGCCACCACGGCGATCAAGCTCGATACTCCGAGGCTTAACGGAAAGGCGACGGCCATGGCCAGGGAGGCGATGGCCAGGGTCCCCACGATCATTGGCCAGACGCCGAAGAGCTGACGGCCGGGAAGCCACGGATGGGTGAGGATCCGAAGAAAGAGGCCGCCCTGGAACAACGGGAGGCCGAGAATCACCATGAAGACCAGGAGCAGTACGGTCACGGAGGCGCTCAAGACCGCCGCCAGCAAAAAGACCTTTTGCGCGATGCGTTCGCCGTCCATCGATCAGTTGCCCGGAATGAATCCTTTGTCCACGATGATCTGCTGTCCCGTGGACGAAAAGAGATAATCGATGAAGGCCTTCGCCAAGCGCCCGGGTTCGCCCTTGGTGAGGCTGTAGAGCCCTCGACTAACCGGATAGGCACCGCTTTTGACCGTCTCGTTGGTGGGCACCACCCCGTCCAGGGCCACCGGCGCTACGGTGACGTCGATATGGCCCACCGACACGTAGCCGATGGCGTACGGATCGTTGGCCACGGCTGTCTTCATGGCCCCGTTGGAGGGCACCACGTTGGCTTTCGCATGGATATCGCCCTTGTCTAGAGCCCTTTTCCAGAAGACGTCGCGGGTGCCGCTGGCCTCGTCGCGGGTGTACAGATTAATCGCCTTGTCCTGGCCGCCCAGGACTTTCCAGTTGTCGATGGCGCCGGCATAGACCTGCTTGAGCTGATCCTTGCTCAAGGATTGAACCGGGTTGTCCGGATGCACCACGGCCCCGACCCCGTCCAAGGCCCAGCGGAACACCTTCAAACCGTACTTGGCGACTTCTTCATCCGTCGGCTTGCGGCCCGAATTGCCGATGTCCACCAGCCCCTCCCCCGCCTGCTTGATGCCGACCCCCGAACCGCCCCCGGCGATGCTGATCTGCACGTCCGGGTTGGCTGTGCGGATTTGCTTGGCCGCCTCTTCCATCACCGGGATATGGGCCGTGCCCCCGGAAATCCGGATTTCACCCTTCTGCCCATTGAAGGCTGCCAGCGGATCGGCCGATGCCGGAAGCGCCGCCAACCCCATCATAACGACCACCGCCGCCGCTTTGAACCACAATCCCATTTTCATCGCATTGCCTCCTTGAAAATAAAGCTGTTGGATTTTTGGGTGGGTCGTACCATGGCGAGGCCGGGTCGATCCAATTGGAAAATAGAATCAAAGAATCAACTTCGGATCGAAATTTTCTATACTTTCATAACCTTGTTCAAGCCAGCGTGGACCAGTACCGCGTCCAGCGCATTCTGGGGCATTCGACACCGCCGATGACGGCCCGGTATAGTCACCTCGCATCCAAGGATCTGAGCGATGCCATTGAACGCGCCAGTAGGGGACGTCTCTAACTATCTAAATTAATTTTTTTATCCGCGGCCAAGAACTCTCCCCGCTCAGTGGCCTTGCTGACCGCCGCCGTGCTGATGCCGAATCGTCGCGCCATTTCGATGGAC
>JAQVTF010000081.1 GCA_028700185.1 Desulfobacteraceae bacterium
CTGCCGGCGCATGGTGATCCGGTCCCGGGCGCGCTTGAGGGAAATTTCCAGGGCGTCGATGTGGATCGGCTTGGTGATGAAGTCGGTGGCCTCGTTTTTCAGGCTCTCGATGGCCAGCTTCATGTCGCCGTGGCCGGTGATCATGATCACTTCGGCTTCGGGGTCGATGCGCTTGATGCGGCGCAGCACCTCGATGCCGTCCACCACCGGCATCTTGATGTCGGTCATCACGATGGACGGCCGGATCTCTTCGAAGAGACGCAGCGCCGCCAGGCCGTCCTCCGCCGTCACCACCGCGTAGCCCATGTCCGCCAGCGACATGCGCAGCACTTCGCGGATATCCGCCTCGTCATCCACCAGCAGGATGGTGGGCTTATCGTTCATTTCCGTCATGATGAGCATCCTCGACGGGGAAAGTGACCTCGAAACAGGCGCCGGTACCGGGCCGGGCGACGGCCCGAATGGCGCCGCCGCATTCCTTGACGATCCCGTAGCTGATCGACAGGCCCAGGCCGGTCCCCTTGCCGACCTCCTTGGTGGTAAAAAAGGGCTCGAAAACCTTGTCGGCCAAATCCGGGGCCAGGCCGATCCCCGTATCGCAGACCTGGCACACCACCTGGGGGCCGCTGCGGAAGGTCCGCAGGGTGATGCGCCGGTCCACCGCCACGCCGGGCTGGTTGGCCGCCTTTTCCTCGATGGCGTCACGGGCGTTGAGCAGCAGGTTGATGAACACCTGCTCCAGGCGTCCGCAATCGCCCATGATCGGCGGCAGGCCATCGGCCATCTGGCGCGCCACCTCGATGCCCCGCACCTTGAGTTGCTGGCTGAAGATGTCCAGGGCGTTTTCCATCACCTGGTTGACCTGGACCCGCTCCAGGGTCTCATCGCTCTTGCGGGCGAACTGACGCATGTGGTTGATGATCTTGCTGGCCCGGTCCACGTTGCCGTCCACCTTGCGCAGCATCTCGTCGAGCACCGGCGCATCGATCCGCCCCCCCTGCTCCAGCTTGCGGATGAAAAAAGAGCTGACCGTCTTGATCACCGACAGCGGCTGGTTGAGTTCGTGGGCCACGCCGGTGGCCATCTCGCCGAGGGTGGCCATCTTGCTGGCCTGGATCAACTGCTGCTCGGCCTCCAGGCGCTTGGTGATGTCGCTGGTGGTCACCAGCAGCACCTGGCGATCGGCGTATTCCGCCGGCGAGATGCGGATGTTGACGATGATCCAGCCGCCGCCGAAGTGCCGTTGACGCACCCGATCCACCGTTTGGCCGCCGCGCATCCGCCGGGCGTAGTCCCCTCGCTCCGCGTCGGCGAACAGGTCGAGAAAGCAGCGGCCGATCAATTCCCCGGGAGCGCAACCATAGACCGGTTCGACGCTGTTGTTGGCGTCCACGATCTCCAGGGTTTCGGGGTCCAGCACGAAAACCGGGTTGGGAATATTGCTGAAGATGGCGTGATATTTTTGCTCCGATTTCTCCAGATCCAGTTCGAGCTGCTTGCGCGCGGTGATGTCCAGGGAGATCTCCATCACCGCCACGATCCGTCCGGTTTCGTCGTAGATGGGCGAACTGCGCACCATCCAGTGCTTCAGTGCGCCGTTCTTGTCCACGCCGCTCTCCTCGGCCCAGTGGGGTTGGCCATCCTGAAAGGTTTTCTCCACCGGGCAGTGATCGCACTTGTGGTCCAGCCCCTTGTAGGCGGCGTAACAGAAATCTCCCCGCCGGGGGTGGAAGAGATCGTCGAAGAGGCGGTTGTAGCGCAACAGGCGGTAGTCACGGTCCTGGACGGTGATCAGACAGGGCACCCCCTCGAACAGTCGTTGGTACTCGTCGCGCTGGTTGTTGAGTTCGGTCTGTTTCAGGTCGATCTGGGCGCTCATGTGATTGATGGCCCCGGCCAGCTGCCCCATTTCGTCGTCCTGGTCCACTTTCACCGCACCGTCGTAGTGCCCCCGGGCGATGCGGTCGGTGCCTTCGATGAGCCGCCGAATCGGTCGATTCACGAAGCGCAGCAAAAAGACGAGGATGATGGTCGAAGTGACGAGGAAAACGAAGGCGGACAAACCGATACTCACCCGCTGGGTGCGGGCGATCTCCCGGTCCACATCCGCCAGGGAGACCACCAGATCCAGGGCGCCGAGAATCTTCTTGTCGACGGGGTGGAAGTGGCAGCCGCCGGTGGAGCAGCCCGGTTCGTTGTTGATGGGGGTGATGATGCCCAGCAGACGGTAGCCCGCGTCGGACCGGAAGATGCGCACCCGCTGGTCCAGGCTGAGCCGCTCCAGGGGCGGTTGACTGCGATGGCAGACGTCGCAGGCCTCGGCCTTGATATTGGTGACCTGCTCCACCTCTTCGGTGTGGTTGGAAAACTTGATCTGCCCCTGCTTGTTGTAGATGCGGATGTTCTCGATCTCCGGCTGACGCCCGATGTTGCTGATGATCTGGGTGATGTCGTCCCGGCTGTTGAGCATCATGGCGTAGTGGGTGCCCAGGCGCACGGTGTTGGTGAGCCGGTCCGTGCTGGCCACGATGTTTTCCATCACCCGCCGGCGCTGATGGCGGATGTTGAAGGTGGCCCAGACCGCCATGGAAACCAGGAGTACGGCGCCGACGACAAAAATCAGCTTGGACACCAGGCTGTGGCGGATCCGGCTCATTTTTTCGAGGCCTCGTGTCGTGTTTGGGCCTGTAAATGTTGCTTTTGGCTACAGCAGCCGAACATTCGGCTACACTCCATTTATCTTACCGATTTTGAAAAGAATATCATTTATTTGCCCCCGCCCGTCAAGCCGACTGTTGCTTTCAGCTACAGTCGGATTCTTCTCCAGCGCCCCTCTTTCAGAACTATAAAATATTAGAATAAATAGGTTTTTTGCTGTATTTGACCCTTTGGCATCCCCCTTGCTTTGACATGAGGGCAACCCCATCCAAGGAGGTCACCGCCATGAAAAGCCATCGATTCCCCATCGCCCCCGTCATCGCCCACCCCCGTTGGTGCAGCAAGGTCGATCCAGCCGCCGGCGGTCCGCTGAAGTTGTGCCTTGGGCTGGTGGACTGCAGCCGCTGCGGATTCGCCCAGTGGCTGGATCTGATGGATGCCGACCGGCCGGCGCCCCCCGCGGCGTGTCATGCCCAGGTGCCGGCGGCTCCCGCCGCGGCGGCCTGAACCGCCGGAAAGGAGGAAACCATGCCACGCAAAGACGCCAAACCCCGCATCGAGGGATTCAAGGTCCTTGAAAACGAGTGCATCTGGATGAAGGCCGGGGTGATCAACTTCCGCCTCTGCGACAACGATTACGACTGCCAGACCTGTCCCTTCGACAAGGCGATGCGCCGGGCCATGGACATGGCGGCCCACGGCGACAGCCACCGGGAAGCCCCCGAATGGGTCCGGCATCTCCAGCGCCGCTACGACGGGGCTAACCGCCCCTGCCGGCACGTGCTCACCGGCCGCATCCCTGGGCCCAAGATCTGCACCCAGAATTACGAATGCTACCACTGCGCCTTCGACCAGATGCTGGACGAGATCGACCTGGGCATGGAGATGGACGCCCCCCATTGCCGACTGGTGAGCGGGGTCCAGATGGCCGACGGCTACTACTACCACCTCGGCCATACCTGGGCACGCTTCGAACATGGCGGTCGCGTCCGCGTCGGCTGCGACGATTTCGTCACCCGGGTTTTCGGCGACCTGCACCCGGCCGAATTGCCCCCCCTGGGCGCCCGGATCTCCCAGGGACAGGTGGGATGGAGCCTGGCGCGGCAGAATCGGATGGCCGCCCTGTTGGCGCCGGTGACGGGACGGGTTCTCGCCGTCAACCACCAGTTGTGGGACCATCCCGAAATGATGCGTGAGGCCCCGTATCAGCATGGCTGGCTTTTTATCGTCGAGCCGGACATGCCCCGACGCAATCTCAAGGAGCTGTTTTTCGGCAAGGAAGCCGAGGGTTGGATGGACCGGGAGCAACACGCCCTGCTGGAACTGGTGGCACCGGACTACGCCGACCTGGCCGCCACCGGCGGCCAGTTGATCCATGACGTCCATGGCCGGTTTCCCCGGGTCCCCTGGGACGACCTCGTCTCCCGGTTCCTTCATACCAAACCGGCCTCTGACCGCTGACCGCATCCGTCGGCGGCGAGAAACTCTCGGCAGTAGCGGCAAAACAGCAGCGCGGTGGCGTCCAGCCCGGCCACGTCGCCCGTAAAGTGCATCAGACACCCCGGGTCCGAGCAGTGGGTGAGCGAAAAAAGGTGCCCTAACTCGTGGAGGGCCACCTTGGCGGCACGCTCCAGGACCCGGGCCGGGGGCGGTCGTCGGCCCTCCTCGGCCTCGCCCAGCCGATGCAGCGATACCAGGGCCGCCCGGCCGCCGAGGCGGGCCTCGCCGAAAACGTGGCTGAACACCGGGACGAACAGATCCACCGCCGTCACCCCCACCACCTTGTCGCACCGGCCCCGGGGGCGAGATTCCAGGTCTTCGATGACACACCCGGCATCGTACTGCAACCGCTGGGGATCCAAAGCGAAATCGGGACGCGGCAACGGATCGAGGACCATGGATTCCAGGTGCATGAAGCCTTCGACGTGGGCGGCAATCACCTTGGCCGCCAGCCGGGTCTCTTCTCCCATGGGGATGACCCCGACGCGGATCCCCCGGGCAGGCCCCGGCCTCATCGCCCGTTTTCTCCCCGCCCCTGTCCGTTCACAATCCCAGCCGTTTGATCTTCTTGTGCAGGGTGACACGGTTGATCCCCAGAATCCCGGCGGCCCGGGTGACGTTGCCGTCGCAATCGGCCAGCACCTTGCGGATATGGGCCGTCTCCACCTCCTCGAGGCTGGCGCAGGCGCCCGGGGCCAATGCCGAGGACGCCTTGAGGAAGGCAAAATCGGCCTGGCCCAGGGTCCTCGACTTGGCCAGCACCACGGCCCGCTCCACGGCGTTTTCCAGTTCGCGCACGTTACCGGGCCAATCGTAGGCGGTCAGCACCTCCAGGGCGCCGGGGGAAACCCGATCGACCTTGCGCGTGGTCTCGTGGCCGAGCTTCTCCAAAAAATGGGCCACCAGCGGCGGAATGTCCTCCTTGCGTTGGCGCAGGGGCGGAATGTCGATCTGAATCACGTTGATGCGGTAAAAAAAATCCTCCCGGAAAGCGCCGTCGGCGATCTGGCGGGACAGGTCCCGGCTGGTGGCCGAAATCAGGCGAAAGTCCACCGTGATCGACTGGCGACTGCCCAGCCGCACCACCTTCTTGTCCTGCAGGACCCGCAGGAGGTCCACCTGCATCTTGGGGCTGATTTCCCCGACCTCGTCGAGGAAAAGGGTCCCGTTTTCGGCCACCTCCAGAAACCCCTTGCGCGCCTGCTGCGCTCCGGTGAACGCCCCCTTCTGGTGGCCGAAGAGTTCGCTTTCCAGCAAGGATTCGGACATGGCCCCGCAGTTGATGGGCACAAACGGATAATGGGCGCGCCGGCTCTTGGCGTGGATCGCCTTGGCCACCAATTCCTTTCCGGTGCCGGTTTCGCCGATGAGCAGCACCGAGGCATCACTGGCCGCCACCTCCGGAATCAGGGAAAAAATCTTCTGCATGGGCGCCGAACGGCCGATGATATCGTCAAAGCGCGTAATCTGCTCCAGGGTTCCTTTCAGGTAGCGATACTGCTCGGTGAGCCGACGCTGCTGGATGATTTTTTCCAGCACCAGGTTGAGCTGCTCCGGTTTGAACGGCTTGAGCAGGTAGTCGCTGGCCCCCATCTTCATCGCCTGCACCGCCGATTCGATGGAGCCGTAGGCGGTGATGATCACCACCGAGGCCTCCGGGAACTCCTGACGCACCTGTTCCAGGAGCTCCAGGCCGCTCTTGCCGGGCATCTTGATATCCACGAAGAGCAGGTCGTAGACCTCCGATGCCAATCGGACCAGGGCCTCATCGGCCGATGCGGCGGTGCCCACCATGTGCCCGGCGTTGACGAACCAGTGCTTGAACGACTCGCGCACGATGCGCTCGTCGTCCACAATCAGGATGCGCAACTTAGAATTCATGGTTCGGTTCCCCGGCCGGCGTTTCACCGGCGGCATCGATCAGGGGAAAACAGAGATCGAATTTCGTGCCTACCCCGGCGCGGCTGTCCACCTTGATGCGTCCGCCGTGGTCCTTCACCACCCCGTAGACGATGGACAACCCCAGCCCCGTGCCCTCGCCGAAGGGCTTGGTGGTGAAAAAGGGGTCGAAGATATGATCCAGGTCCGCCGCGGCGATACCGGCGCCGGTGTCGGCGATGCGGATGCATGCGCTTCGGTGGGATTTGTCGGTGCGTGAACTGATGGTCAGGCGTCCCCCGCCGGCCATGGCCTCGATGGCATTGAAGATCAGGTTCAGAAAGCACTGCTGCAAGAGGTTCTTGTCGCCGCGAACCGCCAGGCGGGTCGCCACCATTTCGGTCTTCAGGGTGATGCCCTGAAGCTGCATCTTGTGCTGGGTCAGGGCGATGACCGATTTGAGCACATCGTTGAGATCCGTATCCCGGTAGGCCCGCGGGGCTTCGCGGGAAAACGAGAGCAGGCCCGAAACGATCCTTCCGCACCGCTCCAGCTCTTCACACATCAGATTCACGTATTGGCGCATTTCCTCGCGCTGGGCCGCAGTCACCGTTTCCTGGGCCAACGTCTGGCGGATCAGCTCGGAAAAGGTCAGCAACCCCTGGATGGGATTGTTGATCTCGTGGACGCAACTGGCCACCAGCTTGCCCAGGGAGATCATGCGGTCCTCCTGGACCACCAGCTTCATGTCCGACTTGAGGTCGGCCACCCGCTTTTCCCAGCGCTGGGTCAAGGCCTTGGTGATATCGCGCCAGATCTCGATGATGCGCACCACTTCGCCGGCGCTGTTTTTCACCGGGTAGGTGACGATGTTCGAATAGGCCGGGGCCCCGTTGGCGGAAGTCTCTTCACGGATCACGTGGGCCGATTCCCCGGTGCGCAGGGTCTCGATCATCGGGCACTGGTAGCCGATCATCGATTGGTTGCAAGGCGCCTCCAGCCCGTGGATGACCTGGTAGCAGGGGAGCCCCACCACCTCCTCGCGCTGGCGGTGCAGCGATTCAAGAAACGGGGCGTTGACATCCTCGATGGTGAAGTCGCTGCGCAGCACCATGATTTTCTGGCGGGCCTGCTGAATCAAAAAATCGGAGATCATCCGCTCTCCGGCTAACTGGGCCTCGGCCGATTTGAGGCGCTGCTCGGTGAGGAAGAAATTGCGGATGAAGCGACCGATGTTGTGCTCCAGGAGCCCCACCCCCTTGGGGCGCAGGTTGACCAGCTCCATGAGCACGTCACGACGGTTGGTCAGTTCCAGGATCCCGTCAAGATCCGACAGCTTGAAAAAGTCTCTGAAATCGGCGGTGGTGTGGATCCCCTTGGCCGCGGCAAGGCGCAGTCCCTCCGCCTCCGGGTCGATGTCGCAAACGCCCACGATGCGGATATTGAGCCCCGGCAGAGGTTCCTTTTCCAGCAGCTCCAGGAAAAAGCGGCAGGCCCGGCCTCCGCCCACGATGGCCAGGTTCAGCGACAACCGGTTGATGCCGGATCCGTTGGACGTCTCCTTGGTCATGCCGAAAGCCTCCTGGAAAACGACGGGTTCAAACGTCGGTCACGGGCCTTCCGGGGCCGCCAGCGCTGGTGCTCAGGCGGCCGTGGCGGTCTGTCGAAACTTTTCCAGGAAGCCGCCGGTAACCGCCAGATTCAAATCGAGCCGCAGCGCTTCGGGAGACAGGCCCATGGCCAGCCCGAGCAGTTGAGGCAGATAGAGGATCGTCATGGTGCCGGCGACGCCGGTTTGGCGGGCCACCTGTCGCTGGTAAGCCTCGAGGTTGATCTGGCACATGGGACAGACGGTGACCACGGCATCCGCCCCTTGGGCCGCTTCGAGAATGGCCCCCACCAGCTTCAGGCCCACTTCCATCTTGGTGTTCATGTGGGAGGCCCCGCAGCACTTGCTTCCCATGGTCCAGGGGTGCAGATCCGCTCCGGTGGCGGCGATGAGCGGCTCCATGGACCGCGGTGCCTCCGGGTCGTCGAACACGGCGTAGGGGCGCAGGCACTGACAGCCGTAATACGGTGCCACCCGGATCCCGGTCAACGGCCGCACCACGCGCCGGGCCACGGCGGCGGCGCCCAGGTCCCGGCTCACCACGTCGAGCAGATGCCGCGTCCGGGTTCCACCGTGGTAAACAAGGCCTTCCACGGCCAGGGCTTCGTTGATGCGATCTTTCAGGTCGTGGGACCCCCGGGTCTTTTCCTCCACCCGCCTCAGGTTGAGATAGCAGGCGCTGCACGGCACCAGGATATCCCGGCCGGGGGGCGTCATGCCCTCGGCCAGGGCGAGGTTGCGGGCCGGCAGCACCAAGGTGAGCAATTCGCTCACCGCCTCGGCGGCGCTGGCCCCGCAGCAGGTCCACCCCTCGATCTCGGTGAGCTCGGCGCCCATGGCCGCCATGAAGGCTCGGGTGCTGATGTCGTATTCCCGGGCCGTCCCCTCCAGGGAGCACCCCGGGTAGTAGAGATATTTCATGACCGGTTCTCCATTTCGGCGACTTTTTCAAAAAGCCTGTTCAGGCCCCCGCCGCCCCGGGACGGGAGCTGTAGCGTCACCTTGCCCCGCCGCATGAGCCGCATCCCCATGTCCGCGTAGCGCAGCGGCAACCAGGGGTTCATCATCTGGGCGAAATACAGCCCCATGAACTCCATCTCGCGCACCCGGCCATGGCGTCGCACGCTGGCGATGAAATTCCGGTAGAACAGGTCCCCCGATCGCAGGTGGGACAGATGCCGACGGGCGGCGAGCTGCTTGAGGCGGCCGATGGCCTCGGTGAGTGGCAGGCCGCGAGGGCACCGCAGGGTGCACATGTAGCAGGCCGAGCAGAGGCTGAAGGTGCGGGAGGCCAGCACATCCTCGGTGCGCCCCAGCAACACCAGGCGCCACATGTGGCGCGGGGTCAAATCCATGGCGAATTCGTTGGGGCATGACCCGGTGCAGGTCCCGCACTGGATGCAGGGCTGGACCATCGCCCGGATATCGGCCAGGGCTGAAGCCGCTTCCGGCATGGAGCTCAGATCGATGGCGGTGTCTTCGGCAAGGGCCATGACGAATCTCCCTTCGGGCATCTGGCATCTCGAATCCGGGATGGATGCATTTCTTTAATGAATCTCAAATCTTGAATTTGCAATTTCGCGTCTCCTAAGCCAGCGCCTGATCCAGCAGGCCGAACATCTGGGGCATGCTCAGGCCGTTGAGCACCGCGGCCCCGTTGGGGCACACCGCCTCGCAGGCCCCGCACCCCTGGCACATGGCCGGGTTGACCAGGACCTTGTCCAGTTCCTCGTCCAGACGCCGGGCCTCGTAGGGACAGGCCTCGATGCAACGGCCGCAGCGGGCGCAGAGGCTGTGGCGCACCACGGCGGTGAGATGCGCCGCCGGCAGGTACTCCCGTTCCAGGATGCGCAGGGCGCGTTGGGCCGCCGCGCCCCCCGTGGCGATGCTCTCTTCCACGTTGCGCGGCCCCAGGGCCAAACCGCAGGCAAAGACCCCCTCGTGCAGACTGTCCACCGGCCGCCACTTGCTCTCGGCCTCGGCGAGAAACCCGTCCGGGTCCAGGGTGGCCCCGTAGGCGGCGGCCAGATCCGCCGGCAGGCCCGGCGCAATGCCGGTGGCCAGCACCACTGCGTCGGCTTCCACCGTCAGGGGCCGGCCGAGGACCGGATCGGTGACCGTCACCGTCACCGGCAGGTCCGGGCCGGTGACCGCCACTTTCGGCTTGTCCTCCGGCCGATAGGCCACGAAGACGACCCCCGCCCGGCGCGCTTGGGTAAAGTAGGTTTCGGCAAACCCATAGGTCATCATGTCCCGGTAGAGAACCACCACCGTGGCTTCGGGGTTTTCCTTCTTGAGCGCCAGCGCCTGCTTGATGGTGGTGGGGCAACAGACCCGGCTGCAGAAATTGCGGGGCTCCTCCCGCGACCCCACGCACTGGATCATCACCACGGTATTCAAGGCGGACGGATCCAAGCGACCCTCGGCCAACCCCGTCTGGAATCCCTTCTGGGTGACGATGGCCGGGTGGCTGCCGAAACCGTAGGCGGTGGTGACCGCCTCTCCGCCACCGGTGGCCAGGACCACCACGCCGTGCTCCAGGGTCTGGACCGCGCCGTCGCCGGCTTCCAGCGTGGAATAGAAGTGCCCCACTTCGCCGAAGGCGCCCCGTACCCGGGTATTGGTATGGATCGTGATCTTCGGATGCTTGCCCGCCCGGGCGGTGGTATCTTCCAGAAGCGCGTTGAGATCGTGGCCGTCCAGGGTTTGACCGATCCACCGCAGGTTGCCGCCCAGCTGCGCGCCGGCTTCCACCAGGTCCACCGGGTAGCCGCAGTCGGCAATGGCCAGGGCGGCCGTCATGCCGGCGATGCCGCCGCCCACCACCAGGGCCTGCCGACGGACGGGCATCGCCTCGACCTGGGGCCGGCAGGTTTTCTCCAACCGGGCCGCCGCCATGGCCAAACGCCGGGGCAGATCGTCGGAATCGCGGGCCGGGTCGCCGTGCACGCCGCTGGCCGCCATCCGCGGCCCGAGCAGGTCCACTACGTCCATCAGGGCCGGGTGGAGCCGGGTGCGCCGGCCCAGCTCCCGCAGACGCCGGATAAAGACATACGGATGACAGGCACCGATGAGGACCCGGTTGGGCTGGTGGGCCGTGATGGCATCGGCCAACGCCTGCCAGCCTTCCGCCGTGCAGACCCGCTCGATGAAAATCATCTCCTGGACCGCCGGATTGCGTTTCAACCGCTGGATCCATTGAGGACGGTCGCCCTGGGGCAGGATGTGCCCGCCGCAGGTGCATACCGCCACCAGCAGCCGCGGGAGCTGGCGGGAAACATCCCGGAACTCGGTGGTCTCGTTCTCGGCGGCGGCCAGGCTCCCACCGGTGCCGTGCAGCACCCGGGCCGCCTCGCTGCTGGCGGCCGAAGCGAAGATCACCGACTCGCCGATGTCCCGCAGCCCGGCAAAGGATCCGCCGGCCACGATGCCGGGCCGTTCGGTACGCACCGCCGACAGGGGCGAGGTGGCGAGAAAGCCCCAGGGATTGAGGGGCAGATCGGCCATCTGGGCCAGCTCGGCGGTGCCCCGGGCCGGCCGCTGTCCCACCGCCAGCACCACCAGGTCGAAGGATTCCTCCCGCACGGTGCCGTCCAGGGCCACGAAGCGCAGGGCGGGATCGCCGCTGGGAAAGACCGGGGTCACCGAGTGGATCCGGCCCCGCTCGAAACGCACCCCTTCGGCCTCGGCCCAGTCCCGGTAACGCTGAAACGATTTTCCGAAGCAGCGCATGTCCATGTAAAAAATGGCGGCTTCAACATCGCCTCCGCCCCTTTCCTTCGCCAGCATCGCCTCCTTGACGGCGTACATGCAACAGATCGAGGAGCAGAAATCCGCCCCGCACTGGATATCCCGGGATCCCACGCACTGGAGCCAGGCGATCTTGCGGATCGGCCGGCCGTCGTGGGGCCTCGTGAGCCGGCCCGCCGACGGCCCGCAGCCCGAGAGGATGCGCTCGAACTCCAGGCTGGTCACCACGCCGGCAATACGGCCGTAGCCGTAAGGATTGGCCGCCTCCTGCCGCGGATCGAAATAATCCGTACCGCCAGCCAGCACAATGGCCCCCACCTCCACCTGCCGATCCTTGGCGGCGAGCAGTTCCTCGTGCACACGGGCCACCATCGGCACCAGGGTATCCGGATCGAAGGGCTTGACCAGGTAATCCAGCGCGCCGATCTTCATGGCCGCCACGGCGGTTTCCACCGTGGCGTAGGCCGTCATCAGCACCACGGCCAGGTCCGGACGCAGCGCCTTGGCCTGGGTCAGCAGCTCAACGCCGTCCATGCCGGCCATCTTGATATCGCTGAGCATGAGCTGGTATTCGGTCTTCTCCAGGGCCTCCAGCGCCTCCGGCCCCGAGGCGGCGCCGTCCACGGCAAACCCCTCGTCCTCGAGCCAGGACTGAAGGGACTGACGTACGATGGCCTCGTCGTCCACCACCAGAATGCGAAAGTCCCTGCGTTCGGCCGTGGACAGGGTGATGGCACCGCAGGGGCAGGCCTCGACGCAGGCCCCGCAGCGGGTACAGGCCGCCGGATCGATGACGTAGGCGTTGGGCACCTGGTGCGGCACGGGCAGGTAGATGGCCTTGCGCCGACCCAGGCCGGCGTTGAAGGCATCGGGCACCTCCACCGGACACACCGACACGCAGGCCCCGCACCCGGTACAACGCTGGGGATCGACATGGGTGGGGCGGGTTCTCAGGCTCACGCTGAAACGCCCCGGCTCTCCGGAAACGGCCGTCACCCGGGTGCCGAGGAGAATCTCGATGTTTTCGTGAAACAACCCCTTGCGCAGGCAGAACTGGCTTCCGGCGTCCCTTTCCACCAGGGGCAGCATCCGGCACATGCCGCAGTGGTTGGTGGGGAACTGATAGTCGAGCTGACTCAACACACCGCCGATGTGTTCGGCCTTGTCGATGAGAACAACGCCATAGCCCGTTTCCGCCAAATCCAGGGCACTGCGAATTCCGGCGATGCCAGCACCCACCACGAGGGCTTTGCCGATTTTTTTCTTCATGGTCTCTTCCCGTCTGTTGAAGAAACTATAGAAGTTACAAGTTAAAAGTGAACTAAAGTGACAAGTTTAAAGTGGACTAAAGTGCCTAAAATTATCCGCGTTGGGAATTTTTCGGAATTACCTGACCGATTTCCCAATGGAGGCGAAAAGAGCCAACAACTCTTTGCATTCATTAAATATTTCTCTTATCTTATCCCTTGAAGACCAGCCTGTTTCAATGACCACCTCCAACCAGTACTGGGTCTCGCTGGCCTCGCTCTCGCAGATCTTGATCCGGCTTTTAAAATCCGCTCGGCTGCGTGCACGGTTCGCTTCCCTGTAATTGGCTCCAATGGAAGTCCCCGACTTCGTCAGTTGCCGTCTGATGACCACGGCCTCCGGTGTATAAGGCAATTGCATTGAAAACCGAATGACGGCCGAGGCAAATTTTCTGGTCCTCGCTTCCAGAATGTCACCAAAAGTCTTGTTGTCCATTTTGAAAACGATCGCGATGAATCAAAAAACCGATTCTTTTCATAAATCACCGGAGCGCAGCGACACCACAACTTTAGTCACTTTAGTCACTTGTCACTTTAGTCACTCGTTTCAGTCACTCGTCACTTCAGCTCACTCATTTAATCCCGACAACCTCCTCAAACTCCTTCTCGCGGAATTCCGCCAGGGGCGGCTTTTCTTCCGGGCTGCGGCCCGGATGGTAGTCGAAGGCTTCCTGGAGCGGGGCGCTGGCGGTGATGAAC
>JAQVTF010000246.1:0-1918 GCA_028700185.1 Desulfobacteraceae bacterium
CATCTGGATCCCCTTCTGGGTCAGATAGTGCTTCAGGCTGTCAACCAGTTTGGCACTGACCTCGCTCTTGGAAGCGATTTCGTCCCAGAGCGGCAGGGTCGCCTTGCGGAACTGGTTCACAACCTCCGGGGCCAGATCGATGATCTCGATGTTTTTCTCACGGCAGGTCTGGTATCCGACCTCGTCCCACTGGGGGCTCAAGGCGACTGTTCTCAAGAAGGCATCCCAGCCGGCCTGATCGATGGCGGCGCGGTAATTATCCGGCAGTTTTTCAAGCGATTTCTGGTTGAAGAGGATTTCCACCACTCCCGGGGTATGGAGCCCCGGGCGGATGATGTGGCTCACCACCTCGTAGAACTTGTAATTATCGATGGTGTAGAAGGGGTAATCGGTCCCGTCCACCGTCCCCCGGCTCAACGCCATGTACTGCTCAGCGCCGGCAAGCGATACTGGAGAGCCTCCCAGAGCCTCAACCACCCTGCCTTCCATGCCGGCGGCCCGGATCTTGCGCCCCTTCATGTCGGAGAGCTGATGCACCGGAAACTTGGTCAGCAATCCCATGTCGCCGCAACACATGGGGGCCACGTAATGGACCTTGTGCTTCTTGAGGGCTTCACGCATCAGATCGAGCCAGCCGTGGTGCTCGTACATCTCCTGGACTTCCTTGGAATTGGCCCAGCCGAAGGGCAGCCACTCGCAGTTGACCTCGGGCACGTAGCCGGCGAAATAGAGCAAACTGCCCGAATAGGCATCGATCATCCCCTTGGCCATGGCATCGAAGGCCTCGTTGGTTTTCACCAACTGATCCGGGGTGAAGACCTTGATCTGAACGTTGCCGTCCGTCAGTTCCTTGACGCGATCGGCAAAAAACTGGGTGGTCTGTCCCATGTAGGCTTTTTCCGGATAGACGCACTGAAGGCGGAACGTGTAGGTCTTGGCGCTTGCAATCCCCTGGAAGGCCAGCGTGAAGATCACCGCGAGGCCCATGAGACCGAGTAATGAGCGTTTCATGCGTGTTTCCTCCTTGAGTAAGACACCATTGAAAGGTTCCGGGTTGAAACGAAACGGTTTTTGTTGCCAAAGACAGCCCCGCCGTCCGTGGCGGCGATAGGGATGAATACCAGCTATCGTCATGCCCGATGGGCCAGCACCCCGGGCACCGGTTTCCCGTCGCGGACAAGGCCGTAGGGAAGCAGCCCGCTTTCCCGGGCCGAGTGCGCCAGGGCTTCGCGATGGTCCGGGTGGGCGATGGCAATGAGGGCCCGGGCCCGTTCATTGACCGTCAGACCCCGCAACCGGGCGATCCCCCATTCGGTGGCCACGCAATCCACCATGGATCGGGGAACGGTCACATTGGCTCCCTTTTCCAGCAAGGGCACGATCTTGGAGACGCCCCCCCGCTCGGAGTAAATCGCAATGACACTGATGCCCTGCTGGTCTTGGGCCAACATGGTTCCCATGACGAAATCTAGCTGCCCACCAGTCCCGCTGACCTGATAGGGACGGTCGCCGGGGATCTGTTCGGAAGCAACCTGGCCGGTGAGATCGACCATAGCCGCGCTGTTCAAGGAGAACATCCGGGGCTGCTGGGCGATGACCAGGGGATTGTTGGTATAATCGACCGGGTAGCTGGCAAAGGCGCTGTTGCGGTGGGCGAAATCGTAGAGTTTGCGGCTCCCCAGGCAAAAGGTGAACACCGTCTTGAAACGGTCGCGTTTCTTTTCGCTGTTGGTGACGACGCCGGCCTCGATGAGGTCCAGCATTTTTTCGGTGAGCATCTCGGTGTGGAAGCCGCAATTTTTGATACCGGCATCCTTCAACAGATCCAGAACCGAATTGGGCAATCCACCGATACCGATCTGCAAGGTGGTGCCGTCTTTCAGCAGATCGGCCGCCATCACATTCCTGGCGATGTCCA
>JAQVTF010000246.1:2018-3330 GCA_028700185.1 Desulfobacteraceae bacterium
CCGCAATTTTTGATACCGGCATCCTTCAACAGATCCAGAACCGAATTGGGCAATCCACCGATACCGATCTGCAAGGTGGTGCCGTCTTTCAGCAGATCGGCCGCCATCACATTCCTGGCGATGTCCAGGTCCTGCCCGGTTGGCGAAACCACCGGCAGACAAAAGGTCTCGGTGCTGTCGTCTTCAACGATATAATCCACCCGGGAGATGTGAATCGCCTCCTCATCGCCCCCGAAAATCGTCGGCATGTCCTTGCGCACCAGGACCACGATCTTTCGGGCCGCATCGGCGATGGCCATGGTTTCCGAGACCGTCAAGCCGAAGTTGAAGTATCCGGCGTCATCCATGGGGGCGGTTACCAGATAAAAGATATCGATTTTCTGATAGTTGCGAATGAAGGCCGGCACATTGTGCCAGGTGCTGGGCTGGTAGATGCCCACGCCGCGCGCCCTGGAATAGGGCCGCGAGTAACCCAGCACGAACCCGCTGTACCACTTGAAAACCTCGCCTTGCGGGTCCACGTCGCAAACCTTGAGCGAATGGGTGTCCAGGTAAGTCCGCACGGTGACGTCGGAAAGCTCGTCTTTCCGCTCGGCCAGGTGCCGATCGATGAGGGTCGCCAAGCTGGCACTGCCACCGAGGTTCACCGTCATGCCGGATTCCACCAGGCCGGCCGCATCCTGGGCGGAAATCAACTTGCGCCGATAGGCTTCTTGAAAACGATTGGTCATTCTTCTGGTCTCCGTCCCTTATGAACGCATCAAATTCTCCCAGATCATGGTGTACCCCTGACCGCGCCCGACGCACAGCGTGGTCAGCCCAAAACGCAGATCCGGATTCTCCTTGAAGTGACCTTTCATGAAGGCCACCAGCCGCGGCCCCGAAGCGGCCAGGGGATGTCCGTAGGCAATGGCGCCGCCCCATGGGTTTACCCGGGCATCCCGGGAATCGATCCCCAGCCGGTCCAGATCGTAGAGGGCCTGAACGGCAAACGCTTCGTTGAGCTCGATGATATCGATGTCGTCCGCCTTGAGTCCCGCCCGCTGGAGGGCCTTTTCCGTGGCCGGGACCGGAGCGGTCCCCATAACCCTCGGATCCACCGCCGCCACGCCGGTGGACACCCACCGCATCGCCGGCTGGAGCCCCAGCGAATCGGCCTTTTCCCGGCTCATCAAGAGTACGGCGGCGGCACCGTCGTTGAGACCGGACGCATTGCCCGCGGTCACGCGTCCGTCTTCCCGGAAGGGGGTTTTCAGGGCGGCCAGCCCCTCCAGGGTGGTATTCGGCCTGGGGTAGATCGGAAGAGCGTCGG
>JAQVTF010000082.1 GCA_028700185.1 Desulfobacteraceae bacterium
ACGAATTCTCGGCATCACCCGGCGTACCTTGCGGGACAAGTTGGCCAAAGGGACAACGGCGACGGATGATTAAAAGCGCCGGTTGGTTTCTTCCCGCTGGATCAATTTGAACCATCTCGCCTGGCTTCTTTTCCGTCATCGCGTTCTGGGAATTTCGCTTCTAATACCGGTTGCTTTACTTTCTATATTTCATTATTAACTTTTAATATTAAGAGCTTATAAAGCCTTAACCCAATCGGCTTGAACTCATCTCCGCTCCTGGCACGTCCTCTGCAGCACGTCCTCTGCAAAAAGATTTGTCGATTGGTTATGGAACCGACAAATCGGCGCAAGACGTCGAATTCAGATCCACGGGCGACAGACACAGTGCCGCCGCCACAGGAGGGACCCATGAACAAAGCCACCGCCCGCGTCGAGCCCCCTTCCGCGATTGATTGGGACCAGGGGCTGTGTACCACCTGTATCCACCGGGAAACCTGCCACCTGCGATCACGCAGCAGCGCACCGGTGGTCTTCTGCGAAGAATTCACCCCGGTAAAACCCGACGCCCGGACGCCGGCGGCAGGCGTCGGCCCTCGTCTCCGCCCGGTTCCGCCCCCGTCGTCCGAGCGGCCGTCGGAATGGATCGGCCTGTGTAAAAATTGCGCCAACCGTCACCACTGCACCCTGCGCAAACCCCTCGGGGGGGTCTGGCACTGCGAAGAATTCGCCTGAAGGAGGTTCTCAGTGGAAGTTTTTTACCGCACGCTCCAACAGCATGTGACCAACCGCTACGCCGAGGTGCCGGAAAACCTCACCTGGCTGGCCCGGCACATGCCCAGGTACTTCACCATCACCATGGGGCCGGAAACCGAGGCCCTGGCCCGACTCGCCCTGCACCTGTCCGCCATCAAGGACCAGAACAGTCTGGTGCTGCTGGACCGGGCCGGTAAACTGATTCTGGCCCGCTGCGACCGTGCCGGCTCCCTCTACGAAACCCTACAAGCCCTCGGCGAACGGGAGGTGGTCTACTCGGAGATCATCCACTCCAACGCCCCGCTCCCCGGCACCGACACACCGCTGGAAATTCAGCGTTTCGATTTCCAGTCACCCGAGGCCACCCCGCCCCCCCCGCCCGCCGCTTCAACCCTGTCGCCGCAAATCCGCGGCGCCGTCGTCGAGGCCCTGGCCCGGGACTACGCGGACTTTCCCGTGGCGGAGGTGGATGCGCACCTCCTCGACCTCTGGCGCCAGAAACCGGATTACGTGGAGATCTCCCCCCCCGAACGCATCGCCCGGATCCTCTGGGTGCTGCACCAGACCAGCCGGCGCAGCGGCTTCTTCTTCGACGTGCAACCGGTGCCCGCCGCCGGCCAGGACGGCGAATGGCGCGTGGTCTTCGGCGTCGCCCAGCCGCCGAGGCGTCAGTTTCTGCTTCAGATCCTGGAGGTTTTCCGCCGCCTCGACCTCGGGGTGCGCCGATCCTACAGTCTCACCCTGTCGCTGGGGGACGGCCCGGTTTTCATCGGCAATTTTTACATCCGGGCCCACGACCGCAGTGCCATCGATGCCAGCTCGGCCATCTACCACCAACTGCAAACCGAGCTCTACAACACCCAGATTCTGGCCATCGAAAGCTTCGCCTACCGCAATTTCGTCGGGGCCGGCGCCATGACCGGTCCCGACGCCAGCCTGGCCGAAGCCATGGTGGCCTTTTGCCACACCAACTTGAGTCACGGCGATCCGGACCGCTTCGACCTGGAAACGGTGCGGGGGTGCTTCGAATCCCATCCGGACATCCTGGCGATGCTCATCGCCCTGTTCCGCCTGCGCTTCGATCCCGGGATCACCGACCGCCAGGCGTCTTACCAGGACGCCCTGGCCGCCGCCGAGGCCACCGTGGCCAATTACAACACCGGGCAACGCTACCTGGACGAGATCCGTCGGGTGGTCTTCGATACAGCCTTGAAGATGGTACGCCACTGCCTCAAGTCCAATTTCTTCGTCCCGGAAAAGCACGCGCTGGCCTTCCGTCTCGATCCGGCCTACCTGGGGGAACTGGCACCGGAGCTGCGCCGCGACCTGCCCCAGGCCACGCCCTTTCGCATCACCTTCTTCTTCGGGCGTCATGGCTTCGGCTACCACATCGGCTTTTCGGACATCGCCCGGGGCGGTTGGCGCACCGTGCTGTGCCGCAGCGGCGACGAGTGGATCAGCACGAGCAACACCCTGTTTCGCGAAGTCTTCGTCCTGGCCCACACCCAGCACCTCAAGAACAAGGACATTTACGAGGGCGGCAGCAAGATGACCGCCATCTGCGATGTGCGGGATCTGGCCGACGCCAGGGAGGTCACCCGGCGATTGCACAAGTTCCAGTACGGGCTCATCAACGCCTTTCTGGACATTTTCGTCACCGACGCCGGCGTGAGCCACCATCCGGCGGTGGTGGACTACCACCGCGAAGAAGAGCCCATCGAGCTGGGCCCGGATGAGAACATGCACGACGAGATGATCGAGACCATCGCCCGCCTGGCCGTGGAACGCGGCTACGTCCTGGGCGCCGGCATCATCTCCAGCAAGCGGGTGGGCATCAACCACAAGGCCTACGGCGTCACCAGCCGGGGGGTGATCCAGACCGCCGAAATCGCCCTGCGCCAGGTGGGCATCGACATGACCCGGGACCCCTTTGCGGTGAAGATGACCGGCGGCCCCTTCGGCGACGTGGCCGGCAACAGCCTCCGGTTGCTGCTGGACCGCTGCCCCGGGGTGCGCATCCTCGCCCTGGTGGACGGGACCGCGGGATTCTTCGACCCCCTGGGAGCGGACCATGGGGAGCTGGATCGCATCGTGCTCAAGGGGGATCTGGACCAATTCGATCCCCAGCGGCTCCATCCGGGGGGCTTCATCGTCTTTCGCAACCAGCAGCGCCGGGAAGCGATGCGCCAGTTGCACCGCAAGCTGACCCGCACCGAAACGGGGATCGACGAGCAGTGGATCACCGCCGATGCCTTTTTCAACGAGACCAACCGGCTGGTTTTCGAGACCACCGCCGATCTGTTTCTACCCTGCGGCGGGCGGCCGGAGACCATCGACGCCACCAACTGGTCCCGTTACTTCACCGCCGATGACACGCCCAGCGCCCGGGTGATCGTGGAGGGGGCCAACTCGTTCATTTCCCCCGAGGCCCGCAACGCCCTCCAGGACCGCGGGGTGATCCTGATCCGCGACGCCTCGGCCAACAAATGCGGCGTGATCTGCTCCTCCTACGAGATCATCGCCAACCTGTTGTTGTCCGACGAGGAGTTTCTCGCCGATAAGGAAGCCTATGTCCACGACGTGCTCGCGATTCTCACCCGGCGCGCCCGGGACGAAGCCGAACTGATCTTCACGCGCCACCGCCAGGCCGAAGGGCGTCAACGCTTTACGGAGATCAGCGTCGAGATCAGTCAGGAAATCAATCAGTGGTACGCCCGCCTGTTCGCCTTCTTCCAGGCCCACCCGACCCTGGCCGATGAGCCCGAGTTCCGACGGGTCCTTCTGGCGCACCTGCCCGCCTTCATTGAACGTCACGAGGTCTTTCAAAACCGTCCCCATCGCCTGCCGGAAAAGATCAAGTGGGCCATCTTGGCGGTGGAGATCGCCACCCGCATCGTCTACCGCGGCGGATGGGAACAGGACTTCGAAAACCGGCTGCGCAGCTACGTCAAGGCGAGCGCCGGCCAAGCCGACGGCGCCTGACATGCCGTCGGTCCCCTCTGCACCCGGTTCGAGGCCGCTCTCGAACCGGACTGCACCCCGGATCGCTTCGGGCGCCCGAAACTCCTCGTCCGAAGCGATCCGGGAACCGGCCGTGAGCGCCCTGGCCGAACGGATCAAGGAGCTCAACTGTCTCTACGGCATCTCCAACCTCTTTGAAACCGAAGGGGTATCACTGCCCTGGATCATGCAGCGGGCCGTGGATCTGATCCCCGCCGCCTGGCAGTATCCGGCAAATGCCTGCGCGCGCATCGACATCGACGGGCAGGCGTACGCAACGGCCAATTTCCGCCAAACCCCATGGTTTCAAACCAGCGAAATCGTGGTCAACGGACGACGGGCGGGTAGCGTTTCCGTTCACTACCTCGAACCGCCTCGCCATGCCGAGGACCCGTTTTTCCTCGAGGAGGAACAGCGGCTGCTCAACGCCATCGGCGAACGCCTCGGCAAGGTGCTGTGGCTCAAGCGGGCCGAAGAGGCGCTGAGGGAAAGCGAGGAATGCTACCGCGTCCTCACCGAACAGATCACCGAAGGCGTGGCCCTGGTCCAGGACCATCGGTTCTGTTACGTCAACCCCGCCTTCTGTCGCATCTTCGGCCTTTCTTCCCCGGCGGCCCTGGCGGGCTGTCCCATCCACCGGCCCGCTACCGGTGACGACGATCCCATCGTCCGCAGTTACGCGGCGCTGGACCGAAGGGACGCCGCCGGCCCCATCACCGAAGTTCACCCCATCGCCTGTGACGGCGCCTCCCGCTGGATCCAGGTCTGCCACAACCCCATCCGCTACAAGGGCCAGCCGGCGCTGCTGTCCACCTTTCGGGATGTCACCGATCTGAAGGAACAGCAGATGGACGCCGAGCGCCGGGCCGACTGCCTCGGGCGTGAAAACCGGGTCCTGCGCTCATCTTTGCGGGAACGCTACCGGCTCGGTGACATCATCGGCCGCTGCGAGTCGATGCAGACGGTCTATGAGACGATCCTCAAGGCCGCCGCCACCGACGCCAGCGTGGCCATCTACGGCGAATCGGGCACCGGCAAGGAACTGGCGGCCCGGGCCATCCACGCCCACAGCCCCCGCAAATCCCAGCGATTCGTGGCGGTGAACTGCGGCGCGGTCCAGGAATCGCTCTTCGAACGGGAATTCTTCGGCCACCGCAAGGGGGCCTTTTCCGGCGCCCACGCCGATGCCCCCGGTTACCTCGACCTGGCCGCGGGGGGGACACTGTTTCTCGACGAAATCGGCGAGCTGACCCTCAACATGCAGGTCAAACTTCTCCGGGCCATCGAAGGCGGCGGCTACTGCCCGGTGGGGAGCACCGAGCCCCGGGTGAAGGATTTCCGCCTCATCTCCGCCGCCAACACGCCTCTGAAGGAACGTGTCGCCAGCGGCGCCATGCGCGAAGATTTCTTCTACCGCGTCCAGGTTCTCCGGATCTGCCTGCCCCCCCTGCGCGACCGGCGCCAGGACATCCCGCTGCTGGTGGATCATTTCCTGCGCCAGATGACCCCCGGCGTTGGCGCGGTGCGGGTTCCCGGCCGGATCATGGACCTGCTCATGGACCATGACTGGCCCGGCAACGTCCGCGAGCTGCGCAATGTGCTTCAACGCTACGCCACCCTGGGGCACCTGGAATTCTTCAACACCGACTCCCCGCCGGTGGCTTCCCCTTCCGACGACACCCCCCTCGATCTGCCCCGGGCCATTCAACGTCTGGAACAGACGATGATCGCTCGTGCATTGTCCCACGCCGGCGGCAACCGGACCCGGGCCGCCGCGTTGTTGGGAATTTCCCGCCGGGCGCTGTTTCGAAAACTGGCAACCGAAACAGTGCCAATATCGCCCATTTCGGGCGAAGAGGCCCAACACGATAAATTCGATTAGTTTCCAAATTGTTATGCTATTTTCCCCATCAATAAAACGGGCGTTATCGCCCGCCTACCATTTTTGCGCTTCTTTTCAATTCAAACATTTTCATCATTTATTTTAACAACTTACTTTTTTATCCAGTCCTTGGCACCCCAATTGCTCTGATAAGGAGCGGAACGGTTCGATGCGCTCTGGCATCATTGATCACCACCGGGCGCCTCGACCCGGTTCATCCAACGGGAAACGGGAGGATTCATTGATGACGCTGATTCGCAACAAGACATCCGGCAAGTATTTCATCGTCCTTGAGGGCGAGGATGCCTCGGAGGGCCATCTGCTGCTGATCACCCCTGAAGGACGGGTCAAGCGACTGGAAAGTCGGCTCTTCGAAGGCCCCGTAACCGTCGATCCTCGCGCCCCCGCCTGGGTGAAGCGGCTCAGTGCCGCACAATTGGCAAAGTACGAAGAGTATCTCAACACCCTCAGCCCGCGCAGCTAGGGGCACCCCTGCGCCGCGGAAAGGAGAAGACCCCGTTGACACCAGATCCCTTCGGCAATCTTCGTGACTGGGGACCGGTTCTGAGCATCCTGGAAGAGCTGGCCCAAAACGGACACCTGGACGAGTGCCAGGACGGCTTGGTGCGCATCCTGCGCTATCCGGGCAACTGGCGCCTGCGCGAGGAAGCCCTGAAGCACATTCCGCACATCGCCAGCCCGACCCGACCGCTACTGGAGCAGGTGCTGCACATCGTGGCCGATGACAACCTTTACTTCGAGGTGCGCATCCTGGCCGCTCGCGCCCTGGTTTCCCTTCTCGAGCAGCACCGGCGACGCCCCTCCCCCCAGTTTGCCATCGACGAGCTTCCCGTGGCGGAAACTCTCCGGCGCCTCACCAGCGTCCCTCAACCGCCGCACTTCCAGCAGGCCCTGGAGGCCTGTTTGAACGCCCAGGCGCAGTAACCGGCGACAAACCTCCGGGAACGCCGGACCGGCGCCCCCTCATCAAGGCTTCCAAACCAGAAAGGACGGAACCCATGATCATCGCAGTGCCCAAGGAAATCATGACGGACGAACGGCGGGTGGCGGCAACGCCTGAAACGGTGGCCAAATACATCAAGCTCGGTTTTACGGTGAAGGTGGAGGCCGGGGCCGGGCGGGGGGCATTTCACAGCGATGAGGCCTATGCCAAGGCCGGCGCAACCATCGAAACCGACGTGGGCCGCCTCTGGGGGGAAGCAGACCTCGTGTTGAAGGTCAAGGAACCGATTTTCAACGGCGCCCTGCAGCAGGACGAAGCCGATCTGATCCGGTCCGGCGCCACCCTGATCACCTTTCTGCATCCGGCCACGCCCAGCAACCACGCCATGGTCGAAAAGCTGCGTTCCCGCAACATCACGGCCCTGACCATGGATGGGATTCCGCGCATCTCCCGGGCCCAGCGCATGGATGCGCTCACCTCCATGAGCACCCTGACCGGCTACAAGGCGGTACTGACGGCGGCCGCCCACCTGCCGGTGGTCCTGCCCATGGTGGGCACGGCCATCGGTGCCATCAAGCCGGCCATGGTGCTGGTGGTGGGCGCCGGCGTGGTCGGATTGCAGGCCATCGCCACCGCCAAGCGGCTGGGCGCCGTGGTGACCGCGGTGGATATCCGGGGCCAGGCCCGTGAGGCCGGCGCCAGCCTCGGTGCCAAGATCGAAGGCTTCGAAGTGCCGTCGGAGATGGCACAATCCCCCGACGGCTACGCCCGCCGCCTGCCCGACACCTGGATCGAAAAGGAACGCCTGGCCTTGTCTTCCCTGGCGGCAAAGGCCGATGCCATCATCCTCAGCGCCCTGGTTCCCGGCGAAGTGGCCCCGGTGTTGATCACCGCCGAGACGGTGCACACCATGCGGCCCGGCGCGGTGATCGTGGACGTGGCCATCGACCAAGGGGGCAACTGCGCCCTCACCCGGCCCGGCGACCTGCACACGGTGGACGACGTGCTGATCTGCGGCACCAAGAACATTCCCGGTTCCCTGCCGGTGCACGCCACCTGGCTCTATGCCAACAACATGTACTATTTCGTGGAAAACCTCTTCAAAAAGAAGGATGACCGGATGGACTTCGACGACGAGATCGTCCGCGGCGCCACCGTCACCCGAGAGGGCCGCATTGTGCACCATGGCACCCTCAAGGCCATGGGAAAGGAGTCGTGAAGCGATGACCGATCTCTTCTTTGCCGTGGTGGTTTTCGCCGCCGCCTTCGCCATCGGGGACCGGCTGATTCGCCGGGTGCCCCCCATGCTTCACACGCCGCTGATGTCCATGACCAACGCCATCTCGGCGGTGGTGATCCTCGGTGCCCTGGCCCTTCTGGCCACTCCCCGGCCCATGGCCCAGCAGCTCCTGATCGGCGTGGCCGTGGTGGCGGCGGCCTTCAACATCGTGGGCGGCTTTGCCATCACCGGTCGCATGCTCAAGATGTTCAAGTCCGAAGGGACGGCCCAGCGCGGCGATGGGGCCTGACAGGCGGCGCCAACCGTCCGTTGGTTTCCGCTCACTCAAGAGCGCAACGAAAGGCACAAAGAATTGTTTTTGCCTTTTTTAATGATCCCGGGATGACGAGACCGGGGCGGAACAAGGATCGGAACAACGGGATATTCCCCTGGAGGTATCCGCATTGAGCCAAATATTGCATCTGTTGCTGGACCTGTTGGTAATCGCCATCCTGCTGGTGGGGATTCACCGTTTCAATTCACCCGTGTCGGCTCGGTTCGGCAACCAGTTGGCCAGCCTGGCCCTGGCCCTGGGGGTGGTGCTGGCCCTCTGGCGCTCCGGCACCCAGCACCCGTTGCTGCTGGCGGCGGCCGCCTTGGCCGGCGCCGCCCTCGGCTGGCGCCTGGCCATGCGCGTCACCATGGTGCAGATCCCCGCCATGGTGGCCTTTCAGCACGGCGCCGGTGGACTGGCCGCGGCCCTGGTGGCCTACGTGGAGCTGGTGGTGGCCGGGCAAGGGCCGCTGGATGTGGGACGGCTTTCCGGCCTGGCCGGACTGCTCATCGGTGCGGCCACCTTCAGCGGCAGCATGATCGCCGCGGCCAAGCTGTCGGGCCGCATGCGGCCGACGCCGCTGATTCTCCCCGGGCACGGCCCGGCCACCGCCGGCCTTCTCGTCATCTCCCTGGTTGCCGGGGCCCTGGCCCTGGGGTTGCACCTGGCCCCGGAAGCGATCCTGGTGCTCACGGCCCTCTTGGCCGTGGCCGGCGGCGCCCTGTTTGCCGTGCGCATCGGAGGGGCCGACATGCCGGTGCTCATCTCCTTTCTCAACGCCACGGCGGGCCTGGCCGCCGCGGCCTGCGGCATCATCCTCCAGGACCGCCTCCTCATCGCTTTCGGCGCCACGGTGGCCGCCTCCGGTTCGATCTTGACCCGCGTGATGTGCCATGCCATGAACCGCCGCATGGCCAAGGTCTTCGCCGGGCACCAGGGGGAGGTCAACTGGCGGCCCTTCGAGATGTTCCACAAGCCCCAGGCAACACCGACAACCGAAGCGCCGGCCCCCGTCGCCGCGCCGCCGGCGGCGGAACCGGCCGCCGATCCCTTCCCCACCGCCATCGGGGCGCTGAAAGAGGCCCGCCGCATCGTGATCATTCCCGGCTACGGCATGGCGTTGGCCCAAGCCCAGTTCAACGTGGCCAGTCTGGCTACCCGGTGGACCGAGCTGGGAAAATCGGTGAAATTCGCCATTCACCCGGTGGCCGGGCGCATGCCGGGCCACATGCACGTGCTGCTGGCCGAGGCCGAAGTGGACTATGATCTGCTCCACGAGATGGACGTCATCAACCCGGAGCTGGGGGACACCGACGTGGTCCTGGTGGTGGGCGCCTGCGACGTGGTCAATCCGGCGGCGGTCCAGACGGAGGGCACCCCCATCTCCGGCATGCCGATTCTGGAAGCGCACCTCGCCAAGCACGTCATCATCTGCAACCTGGATCGCAAGCCGGGCTACTCGGGGGTGGAAAACCTGCTCTACGACGACCCCAAGACCCTCCTTCTCCTCGGTGACGCCCAGAAAACCACCGCATCCCTGCTGGAAGCCTTCACCCCCGAATAACCCGCCGATTGCCTTTGCCGCCCGCGTCGGGTATAACACTTCCCAACGCGATCTTTTTGAATCCCGCCACCGGCGCGGGCGCAAAACAGGCAAATGGGAAAACAACACAAAAAGGCCAAACAGACTCGCAACAAACACAAGGAAAAGCTTCAGCAGCCCCCCGCCGAACTGATCCGCCAAAGCATCGAACTGCTCCGGAGCGGTAATCCCCGCCAGGCGATCGTCCTGTTGAAGGCAGCCCTGAAAACCGGCGAAACGCCCGAGACGATCAAACCGCTTCTGTTCCGGGCCTACCTGGCCAGAGCCGCCCAACTGGCGCAAAAAGGGATGGGGGTGGAAGCCGAGACGATTCGGCAAAACGCACTGGCCAATTTGCCCGATGCCTCCGCCATCACGGATGACGATCTTGGTGAACTGCTGGACGCGGCTCCCCTGGAAGCCGTTTTGGCCCGATGCCCGGACTGTTTTCAAACGCGCTGCCCCTCTGCCGGGGTTCTGGAAAAAATCGCCGGACAATTGATGGTGACCCGCCGATGGGATCTGTTGCCGAGGTTGTCGGCGGCAACCCCGCTTCATGCCGACGCGCCGGCAGCCCGCCAAGCCGCCGACCAGATGCATGCCGGGGAGTGGGAATCCGCGGCGACGGCATTGAAACCGGTGCGGCGGTCTTCGCCCTATGCCCCGGCCCGCATCTTCTGTCGGGCCATGGTCTGTTTTTACGCCCACGACGACCAGGGGATGCATCGCGCCCTGGCCATGATTCCCGAGGGTTCGGTCTTTTTCCCCCTTGCCCGGCGGTTGGATCAGGATCCCCGCCGCATCGACTGCCTCTGGGACCGGCCCGTTTGCGCGCAAAAAGACGTCGATGCCTTGGCGGACCACCTGGAGCAAAACCGCATCCCCGCGGCGGCCGCGGCCATTGGAAAGATGGCCCGGGTCCTGGCCCCCGAAGCACCGTGGCGCGGCGCGACGGAAATCCTCATGGCCCTGTTTCCCATGACAATCAACGGACAGTGGCCCCGGGACAGCTTTTCCCGTCTGGTCAACTCCGTTCTGCCGGGATCCCAGGCCGGGGCGGTGCTGGCGAAGATGAATTTTTACCATTTTGAAAACAGCCTCGTCGATGCCGCCGCCTATCTGAAGGCACTGAGCGTCGAGTTTCCCGAACCGGACCGGCGCGCCCGGGCGGCATCCTTGGTGTTGACCCACACGGTCAACCGAATGGAAGCGGAGGAAGATGATCTTATTCCGGCGACCTACAGGCTGCCCCGGCCTTCCCGGGCCCTGTTCGGCCTGCACAGCACCGACCCGGAACTCAATCCGCTGGAAATCCTTCTCAAGGCCATCGACCTGGATCCCGGCAACCGGGAGGCCTACCGTCTCCTGGTCAACACCCCCCGCCACAGCCGGGACGCCAAGGCCCTGGTGGTTTCCGGTCTGGAAAAGATGATGGTCGCCTTTCCCGAGGACCCGCTTCCCTGTCTTGAGCTGGCCACGGTCTACGACGAAAAGAACGCCTACCGCAAGGCCGAGCAGGTGCTGGCCGAAGCGAAACGCCGGGCGCCATACGACCCCCGGGTCACCGACCGCCATGTCACCGCCTTGCTGGTCTCCTTTGAAAAACGCCTCAAATCCAGCCGGCTGCATCTGGCTGAAGCGGATCTGGAAAAAGCCCGCGCGTTGTGCACCGACCGCACCCTGCCCTTGGTCACGGCCAAAACGATCCGCTTTCAAGCCGAAAACACGGGACAGTTGACCCTCTTTTCCAACGCGGCCAGCCTGACCCCGGAACAGTTGGCCAGGACCTTGGAAGAAGCGGTGGAATCTTTCGTACCCCACCAGCGCCTGGCCACCCTCGGGCTCGTCGCCCTTGATCTGCGCCGGGGTCCACCGCACCGTCACGACGCCTATCGGAAAACGATCCAGCGCCTCTTCAAACGCTTTCGTGTCGATATCGAGCGCTTGACCAGCGCCGAAGCCCGGGACCTGATGCTACCATTGGGAAAAGAGTTCCAGCCGCTGATGCCCACCTTGCACCGGGCCGGGATTTACCTGCACCACTATCCCCAACTGCTCAAACGCATCAAGGACCAAGACCTGCCGGCCGTGCTGGAAGCCATGGTGGCGGATCAGTGCAGCGCGCAGGCCAGAAAGGAAATTCAGGAGCGCCTGAAGCACAAAACCGCGCCGTTGCATCACGTACTGGCCTTTTACGGCACAGCGATTCAACACCTGGAAGGCAAAATCAACGATGCCGCGGCTTTTGAAAAATCCCTGGCGGCGGCCAGCGGCAGCGAAAAAGAAATGCTGCGCGCCGCTTCCCGCCGCCTTGCGTCCCATGCCCGGGGTCGTTTGGCGGAAGCGTTGCGGCAGTTCGATTTCAGCATCCTGCACCGGGCCCCCTCTTCTCTGGCCGATTTGGACGATGTCCCCTTCGATGACGTCGATGACGATTTTGTCGAAGAGATGGATTTCGACCCGGACAAAATTTATGCCATGTTAGAGCGGATACTGCACGCCCCCGACGGCGAACTGCCCCCCGAAGCGCTGCAGGTGCTTCTCGTACCGATGATCCGCACGGTGGAATCATTGATGGACCAGATGCAGATGCGGGGCCTGCCGGGGGAACTCATTCATCTGGTGCGGGACAAAATGAAGCAAAGCTTGGGTGATGACTGGCTCTTTGACCGCTTCATCCCCTTGCTGACCCCCGCTCAAATTGAAACCCTCTCGCCGGAAGCATGGGAGTTTCTGTTCGGCAAATGAATGTCGACCCTCGAAAAGTTGAAAGGAGGCCAGGATGCTGGTCGACTATCTGAGATTGGGGGTTGCCCTGGACGCCACCGATGCACAGATCCGCAAAGCCTACTTGGCGCTGATCCGCGTGCACACACCGGAAAGGGACCCTGCCAGATTCCAGGAAATCGCCGCCGCCTACGAACGCATCAAGGATGAGGCGGCCCGACTGCAAACGGCGATTTTCGGCCCGTTCCAAATCAGCGACACCCGTGAGGCCATCGGGGCCCTGGCACGCGCCGCCACCCCGGGCCGGCGGCGGGTCGGCCTGGGCACGTTGCTGGAAGCCGTCGGCCTCGGCCCCTGCCAGCATTCGTCGACAGGCGCCGTAACATCACCGAAGACAGGAAAAAAAGGATGATTGGGCAGCGTTTGATCAAAACCCTAGCGGCATGGCGGCGATTTGCCGCCACCCGAATCGTTCACCCGTTGATGGCGGCCGCCGCGGTGGGTCTCGGCCGCATGGCTGGAATGCGCGTCACCCTGCACCGGGATCAATCCCCCGCCCAATGGAAGATCCAGGCCGTGGAGGATTTTCAATCCTGGTTGGCCGACCTGCCGGAAACCTTGCCCGAACATGAAAAAACGGACCCCACCGCTGCGGACTTGTACACCCTGCTGGTCGAATTCACCGCCTTGCGCCAAGAGATCAAATACCAAAACCGGCAGCAGCATGCCGCCATCAAGGCCCAACAGGACTTCATGAACGGCCAACGGGAACTGACCGGACTTTTTCAGAAACGTCTTGAAGGGCTGGATCGGCTGGAGGAAAATATCCGCCAAGCCTGCGAGAAGCGCACCGCATCCGTTTTTTTCGACGTCCGGGACGCCCTGCAACGAGGTCTGGCGGCCAGTCGCCGCGTCGCAT
>JAQVTF010000247.1 GCA_028700185.1 Desulfobacteraceae bacterium
GGCCGGACCAGCTCACCAGGATGGCCAGGTCCCGCTCCGGACTCAGCGACCGCGACAGTAAGTCGAATGCCGTTGCATCCACCGCCACCGTCTCCAGTTCGGGCAGGTGCCGTCGGAAAATGCCGCAGGCGATGAGGGCCATGTGATAGGAGGTGCCGCAGCCCACCAGGAGGATGCGGCGCAGGTTCTGGAATTGGGGCCCGAAGCGTCTTTGAAAGAGCCTGTCGTTGAGCCCCGGCGTCGGTTTTTCCCCCTCGCCGGGCATATAGGTGCGCAGGAGATCTTCAAGACGGTCGGGAATTTCGCGCTGATGCGAAACAAACAGCGAGGCGTACAGGTCACGGCGAACCTGGGGTGGTTTGATGGTCGCGACGATGGGGTCGATGTCCCGGATCGGTTCCTGCTGCAGATTGGCCAGGGACACGTCCCTACGAATTTTTCCCCCGCGGACCACGGTGTCGATGGCGGCGAAGTGGTCCTCGCCTTCCAGGGGAAAGATCTCCACGGCAAAATCGCGGTACAAGGTGTTTTCGGCTTGGTCGAACCGGCGTCGAAGGCTGTCGATTTGGGCCTGTGGTGCGCCCTTTTCGCGCATCCGGGCGATGGCTTGTTCACGGTCATGGGCAAGTTCCATCAGCTCCCGGCATCGGGCGTAAATCAGTTTTTGGGGAAAAAGGCCGATGGCGGCGTTGATGTCCGAAACCACCATCACGTCGTGGTTGTCACGACGGCGCACGATGAAGATGGGCCGGTTGTTGGCGGCCACGTAGAGGCGACGGGAAGAGACGCGGCTCAAGCCGATGACGGCGATTTGACCGCCGTGCTGCATCATCTGGCGCACCGTGGCGACAAAGGCCGTTTCGTCGAGGTAAGGTGGGTTCTTGCCGCGCACCGCGTGATAGATCTGGTAATCGATGGCTTGGCTGCCGATGGAAAGGTCGATCATTCCCGCTTCAGTCTGTTCTCGCACCGCCTCGAAGCGTTGCTGCTCCTGGTGCAGGATCCGGAAATAGTATCCCCAGAGCAAGGAGAAATACTCTCCGGAGTTTTCACTGCGAAACGAAAAACCGGCGACTTTTTTTAAATATTGCTTCAGTCGGGTTTCCACCCCGGCATCGAACTGCCCGTTGACCGCGATGGCCCGCTGGCGATTTTCATCGAGGAAGGGGTGGCAGTTGGCCAGGGTCACCGGAGACTGAAGGGCCCAGCGGCCGTGGGCGATGATGGGTGTGGTGATCAGTCTCAGGCTCAGCGCATCGCTCACCCCCGGCGTGACGAGGGCCGCTGCGCCGGTGCTGTCCGGATCTGCGGTCAGCACCGGCAGTACCATCTCCTGTTGTAGGATGTGCAGAGCGGCGGAAGCGGCCCTGCCGAATAGATTGACGGCTCTTTCCAGCTGATAAAAATGGTGCCAAGTCAAGGGCGCGGCGGCTTCCGCCTCGGGCCACAAGCTCTGGAAGAGGGCGGTCATGCGTTCCTGGACCGCCGGATCCGTCGGTATCCGCGACAGGAGGGCGCCATCCAGGAGTCGGAATACACCGCGCACCCCGTCGCGATCATAGTCTTCGGGAACGGCCAGGGGACAAGTCGCCATCAATCGCCAGAGCGCTTCCCATGCCTCGGGGTGCAGGCTGGCGGTTTCGGCCCAAAGGGAGGGGCTGTGGGCGGTTGGAAGGTCCTCAAAAACCTGATCGAAGAGCTGGAGCAGGTCCTGGGGGGGGACGGTTTCAGGAGATGGAAAGTCGACCAGAGCTGCTTCCAGGGATTGTTGGTAGAGACTTTTGATGACCACCGGCGACAGATCATAGGTCTGCACCAGTTTTTCCACCAAGTCGGCCAGCGCTTCCGGGGAATCGGCGCGAAAAACCGGCATGAGGCCGGGATCGCCGCCGGTACCGGGATAAAGGCGATGCGCCTCTTCCGGGGGCAGGCAGACCAGATCATCGAAACCCGGTGGTGCGTCGTCCCCCGCCTTGATATCGGGGAGGCCTTCCATCTGGCGCAAGGCGCGGCGCCACTCGAGCCGCTCCTCGACCCCTGAGGACGGGTTCACCGCGGCCAGCAGTTTGGTGGCACGGTCCGGGTAGGCCGGGTTTCGCGTCAGTTCCCGCACCAGCTCACCCACCGCGCCGAGGGACTTGCGGGTGCGGATGGGTTCGTTCTCGTCGCCATGGAGTCCGATCCCTGTGCTATCTGGAGCCCGGTAGGTGATGGCGGACATCCCGGTGAGCACCCGGGTCAGGTGGTTGCCGGCCCCGCCGAAATAGGCCACGATGCCGCACATGGAATGCTCCTTGAGTACTGATTAAAGGGATTTTTGGGTCTCATTGTGGCCCGGGGGCCGGCAACAGGCGTGAATCAAAGCATTCATGTCTGTTTCAGACTCCAGGCGCCATATTCGTTGAACGATCGCTTCGGCCCGTGCATCTCCCAGTATTGGCGCTGCCAAACGTTGGAACTTGGCCTTCAGTTCCGCATCTGTCGGCAGTCTGTCTGGTGCTTCCCAGCGGGGCTCCATACGCGCCGAGGTGTACTGTTTCCCGTCTCGGGTCTCAACAGTGACTTTCGCATACGTCTTTGACGGAAAAACGGACTCGTAGCCGGCATCCACCTCGGTGTGAATTTTAGTGAGTACCTCAATGATTTGCGGATCAAATATTCTGGGCGGCAATACCTGGTCGGGGCCTACTTCGCCGTCCACCAAGGCGGCTGCCACAGGGAAAGCGATGTTGTATTGGGCCTCTTCCGTATTGCCGGGTGGTTTGACGCTCAAGGCACAGGCGGCCTCGAAGGTTCGGATGCAGATGGAATGGATGGCCCGGGGAGAAAGGTTTTGCGCTCTTTGGATCTTGAGCGCCCCCTCCACCGCCGGCTGGGCCCAGCGACAGGCCGCATAGGGTTTGAAATACAATCGGCGGATCTGCCAATCGGTACCCAATGCATCGATCCATTCGGGATCCGGTGTGTCAGTGAAAAGGGGGGCAATGCCGGTAAACCCCCCTTGGGCCATCAACACGGACATTGTCGCCACCAGCGCTCCCCAACCGATGCTGTCCTTGCCCATGCACGGGGTGGCGATCCCCTTCATCATGGGGGCGATGGGGGCATGATATTCGGCGCTGCCCATGGCGTTACGAAGGCAAGAGGTTTCCAATCCCAGGATTTTACCGGCAGCGGCGGCGCCGGCGATTGCCCCCCAACTTCCCGATGAATGATAGCACTCGTAGGTGGCATGACGGATGCGTCCGGCGCGGATGCCGACCTCATAACCGACGACCAAGGCGGCGAGAAAATCCACGCCGCGACAAACCGGTACGATTTC
>JAQVTF010000006.1:0-28513 GCA_028700185.1 Desulfobacteraceae bacterium
GAAAAAACCTGGGGAAAAAATCGAATTCGACGTTCCCTATCCCCTGCCACCGGAGATGAGGGTGGACGAAAAGGGAAACGAGCTGGACGTGGAGACCCTCCAGGCCCGCTACAAGGAATACAACCAAGGCCGGGTGGACATCCTGACCGTGGATCCCAACGGGGAGAAGTTCGGCGCGGTGGTCCTGGCGGCGGGCTGGCGCCCGTGGGCGCCAGCGGCCGGAGAGCTGGCCCACTACGGCTTCGGTGAACTGGCCGATGTGGTAACCAACGCCCAATTCGAGAAAATCGCCAAGGACGGCAAGATCAAACGGCCCTCCGACGGCCAGGAGGCCAAGCGGGTGGTTTTCATCCAGAGCCCGGGCCAGGGCGATGATGCCGACTTCGCCTACACCGGTGCCGTCACGTCGATGGTGGCCCTCAAACAGGCCAAGTATGTGCGTGAGGACTACGCCGACGGCAAGGCCTTCATCATCTACCAGCACATGCGCACCTTGGGTCAGATGGAGTACCTGTACAAGAGCCTTCAGCAGGATCCGGGAATCTTCATGACCAAGGGCGAAGTGGTTCAGGTCCGCCAGAACGGCAACGGCCTGGTGGTGGAAGCCGACGACACCCTGCTGGGCGATAAGATTGCCGTCAACGCGGACCTGGTGGTGCTGGCCGCCGGTATGGTGCCGGTGACGGTGGACGATCCCGTGATCAATCTCGCCTACCGGCAGGGACCGGGGTTCCGGGACAACGACCTGTTCGACGGCTACTGCGATTCCAACTTCGTCTGTTTCCCCTACGAGACCCAGCGCACCGGTATCTATGCCGCCGGTGCCATCCGGCGGGCCATGACGGTGGAAGAATCCATCGAAGACGCCGCCGGCGCCGCTCTCAAGGCCATCCAGTGCATCGAATCGGTCAACCGGGGGGTTTCGGTTCATCCGCGATCCGGCGACATGACCTTTCCGGACTTCTTCTTCCAGCGCTGTACCCAGTGCAAACGCTGCACAGAGGAATGCCCCTTCGGCGCCCTGGACGACGACGCCAAGGGGACGCCCAAGCCCAACCCGGCCCGCTGCCGACGCTGCGGGACCTGTATGGGGGCCTGCCCGGAGCGCATCATCGGCTTTGCCGATTACAACATCGACTCCATCGGCTCCCAGGTCAAAGCGGTCCAGGTGCCCAGCGAGGACGATTACACGGAACCGCCATTCCGCATTCTGGGGCTGGTGTGCGAAAACGATGCCTATCCGGCCATCGACATGGCCGGTCTCAAGGGATTGAGCTTTTCGGCCGATGTGCGTCTGATTCCGGTGCGCTGTCTCGGATCGGTGAACGTGATCTGGATCAAGGACGCCCTCTCCCAGGGCATGGACGGCGTTTTCCTGCTCGGCTGCAAACACGGCGACGACTACCAGTGCCATTTCGTCAAGGGCAGCGAGTTGGCCTCGATCCGGATGAAGAAAATCGGCGAGGCGCTGGCCAGCCTGGCCCTGGAAACCGAGCGGGTGGCCCAGTTCGACATCGCCATCGACGAGTATGACAAGGTGCCCCAGATCATCAACGATTTCGTGGAATCGGTGGAAGCACTGGGGCCCAACCCGTTTAAGGGTTTCTAACCGGACCGCCTGTGGCCCGATTCAACCACTGACTGCCGCGTGAGGAGGAAGAGGAAAATGGCGGAAAGATATCTGGTCGATCCCGATGTCGAGTTTATTGAAGAGGTGACCCGCTACGGCGGGGGCGACCTTAAAAAGTGCTTTCAATGCGCCACCTGTTCTGTGGCCTGTCCCATCTCGCCGGACAACCGGCCCTTTCCCCGCAAGGAGATGATCGCCGCCAGCTGGGGACTCAAGGACAAGCTCCTGGCCGATGGCGACATCTGGCTCTGTCACAACTGTGGTGACTGTTCCACCCTTTGCCCCCGGGGGGCCAAGCCGGGCGACGTGCTCGCTGCCCTGCGCATCATGGCGATCCGGGCCTACGCCAAGCCCAAGATCCTGGCCGATTGGGTCAACGACAAGAGCAAGCTACCGATTCTGGCGGCGATTCCGGCGGTGCTGTTCATCGTTGTCGGCCTGATCACCGGCCTGCTGGATTTCACCCCGGAAGGGGATGAAATCGTTCACGCCAAGTTCTTCTCCACCTGGCTGGTGGATCTCATCATGATTCCCACCTTCCTTTTTGCCGTGGGGGTGTTCGCTCTGGGACTGAAGAATTTCATCAGCGACATGCACGCCCAATGCCTGGCGGATGGACGAACCACCAAGACCGACGTGAACATCAAGGAGGTCGCCCAGGCCTTCGTCCGGGTGGTCATCTCGATTCTCAAGCACGAAAAATTCAACGAGTGCAGTGAGAACCGGGATCGGGCCACGGCTCACATGATGGTGCTCTTCGGTTTCATCGGCCTGTTCATCGTTACCAGCATCTTCTTTGTGGTGCTGTATATTTTTCAGATCCACGGCCCCTACTCCCAGCTTAACCCGGTCAAGTGGCTGGCCAACATCGCCGGGGTATCCCTGGTAATCGGATCGGCGTTGATGATCAAGAATCGGCTGGCCAAAAAGGATCAGGTTTCCACCTACCCGGACTGGTTTCTCATCGGTCTGGCCCTGTCTCTGGGCGTCACCGGCATGCTCACCGAGATGACCCGGCTGGGGGGGATGGCAGGCACTTCCTACTTTCTGTACTTCGTGCACCTGATGTTCGTCTGGGCACTGTTTTGCTACGTGCCATTTTCCAAGCTGGCCCACCTGGTCTACCGCACCGCGGCCCTGACCTACACCGAGTGGTCGCAGCGCAAGTAAAAAAAGAAGGCCCCCTTTCCCGACGGGAAAGGGGGCCTTCTTTTTGATAGAGCTCAAATACCAAAAAGTGCCGCCGCCCTACAGGGCGGCGGCACTTTTTTTACTTCTTCACATCGCCGGTGGCAGCGCCGTGAGTCTTGATCTCCACCTTCTCGGTGAGTCCGGCGTAGTATTCCCGCAGGATTTCGAGAACCTCTTCACGACCGAAGTGATCCGGAATCGGCGTGCCTTCGGAAAGCCCCTTGCGCAGCATGGTACCCGAGAGCAGTACCCGATCCTTCTTGTCGTGGGGGCAGGTGCGGAGGGAGGCCATACCGTCGCATTTGTGGCAATAGAAGGTCCAGTCGATCTTCAGCGGCGTGCACAGCAGACGCTTGCCGGGATCTTCGGGCTTGGGAATCCGGTCAAAGATCGTCTGGGCTTCGAACATGCCGTAGAAATCGCCGACCCCGGCATGATCGCGACCGATGATCATGCGGGAGCAGCCGTAGTTCTGGCGGAAGGTGGCATGCAACAGGGCTTCACGGGGTCCGGCGTAGCGCATGTCCAGCGGATAGCCGCCCTGGACCACATGAGCGGGCACGAAGTAGTTGTCCACCAGCGCCTGAATGCATTTGACGCGCACCTCGGCGGGGATGTCGCCCGGCTTGAGGTTGCCCACCAGGGAATGAATGTAAACGCCGTCGCAGACTTCCACGGCGATCTTGCAGAGGTATTCGTGGCTGCGGTGCATCGGATTGCGCAACTGCAAGGCCGCCACTTCCTTCCAACCGCGCTCCTCGAAGATCTTGCGCGCCTCGGCGGGACGCTGGTAGATACCGGGATACTTCTTGGGAAACCCGCCTTCGCTGAGCACCTTCACCGGACCGGCCAGATTGAAATCCTTCTGGTACATGCACATTTGGACGCCCGGATGATCATCCTTGGCGATCTTCCAGAAATCTTCCACCGTCTTGGTGCCTTCACCCATGAAGATCTTTTCGCATTCCCACTGCTTGTCCGCACCGGTCATCTCGTACTTCTCGGTGACCTTCATGGTAGCCATGATCTTACCGCCGTCCTTGGAGACCAGGGCGATTTCCTCTCCCTCGGAGATTTTGGCGGCATCTTCCTTACTGGCGGAAAGGGTTACCGGCACCGGCCAGAAGGTACCGTCCGCCAGGAGAAAATTCTCGCACACACCCTTCCAGTCCGCCTTGGTCATGAAACCGGTCAGGGGGCTGAAGCCGCCAATGCCCATCATGATCAGGTCGCCTTCCTCGCGGCTTGAAATTTCGATCTTCTTCAAGCCTTCGGCTTTTTTCAGCTCGGCTTCGCGCTCGGCGCCTTCCAGAAGACACAACGTGAGACCTTTGCCGCCATGGGGGGGAATTAACTGTGACATGTCCTCTCCTTTCAGGGTTGTGAATTGAGTGTTGCCACGTTCATTCAGTCAGACTGGACCGCTAGTAATTCCAAAGTAGGCTAATTATTCGGCTAATGCCCTTTTGTCAAGGGAAATGGCGCCACCGGGGCGCGCCTTGGCGCATCGTCTTCATCCGTTTTGGACAGCAAAACGGATGCCAGTTTCATGGACGCCTCAGGTCGCCCATCCCCGACGCCGAGGCCCTTTTTTCTGTCAGATAATTTTCCCGTATGTAAAACGTTCCGAACAGCACCTTGGCTCAAGGCTGGATGAGGATCGTCGGGTACATTCCCTTCAGTCGGCCCTCCGGGTAGGGCTGAATGGTGTTGACGGATATGTTTTGATTCCGTTGGGCGTGCCCCTTGTAGCGTTTGCCGTCGAAGAGGGCCCCGTTGTCGAGGAGGATGTGTTCGATCCGCTTCTGGAACGCGGCAACGAAGGCGGCACCGCTGCCCTCGAAGAGCAGATTGCCCCGGTAGAGCCGCCCGTCGATGCGGGCAAAATCCTCCAACGGCATGCTGTTTTGCGCCAGGTCGGCCTCGTCGGCGATCATCCCCCAGACGAAGTGGTTTGCCGGAATGGTCAACGGTCGATCGATATCGATGATGGTATGGGGCATGACAATGGTGCCGCTGCCGATGGTGAGCCGGCAGTGGGGACAGCCGCGCAGAAAGCTGTTAAAGCCCACGAAAACGCGATTTCCCAGATCGGCATCGATGATCTTGGCCCCGTGGGCCGTGACGTTGTCGCCTTCCAGGCGCGAGTTGATGATGTAGCAATTCTCCTGGGCGTTGGCCCCCTTTCCCAGGTACGAGTTTTCCAGGTAGGCCCGCTGGGCCACCAGGACGTTTTCGGCGATGTGCATCTTGGGTTTGATCACCGCGTAACGGTCCAGGGAAGCGTTGGAGGGGATCCCCTTGGGTCGCTGAAGGTTCACGACATCGAAGACCCGCTCGAAATCTTTTTTGCGCACCTCGAGGAAATCCATGAAAACACCGGTGGGCGCCTTGCCGGGCACGAAATCGATGTAGGGTTTCAGCCGGTCGAGGGGATGATGGTAAACAAAGTTGAAATCGCCCCGACTGCGCGCCCAGACCATGCCCGGATCGGCGTGGAAATGTCCGATCTCTCCCGCCTGGATATAACAGTAAGCACCGATGGCGCAGTCGTACATCGTGGTCAGATCCACGGTGGCAAAGGGGCCGAGGAAGCTGCCGTCCGTGGGAGATCCGTGAATGTTGGCGTAGTGACACGAGAGGGTGTTGGTGACGAAGAACCGCTCCCGGCTTTCCGGGTCGTGGGAGTAACTGTGCACCAGGGTCTTGACGAGGTAACTGTCCTGAACGTCGATGATCTCGTCCTCGGCCAGGGTGAGGGTATGACCGTTGAAGGTGAACGTCGCCCCCTTCTTCTGCAGCTCATCGCCACGGACGTCGGTCTTGTAGAGAATCGAATGGTTGGTGCGGCACCTTCCGAGAAAGTAGCTGCCCGCCAAGCTGGAATGACGGAATTCCAGGCTCAAGGAGTGGTTGGGCGTGATGCCGTAGAAAGCGTAAAACTTGGTCATCTGTTTCAGCGGCACCAGATGGTGGGCGATGGGCATCACGTCGAATTCCAGTTCGCGCAGGTTGATGTTGACCCGCTGGGCGATGCGATCGAGCAACGATTTGAGCGCCTTCATGAGTTCCCCCCTGGTTCAGGTAAGTTGGCATTCTTTCATCAGGTGGAAGACCGCCGCGAAAACGTCCGCCAGGCGCAATACCCCCACGATGGCATCGCCTTGGGTCACCAGCAGGGACAGATGGTCCCCCGCTACCAGTTGATGGACGGCAATGTCCAGGGATGCCGTCGCCTCCACGTACTCGCCTTCGCCGGGCGCCTGCATGAAGGCCTCCACCTTCAATCCGGCCGCCTTGCCGCAGAGGTTTTTCAACGGCTCGGCCTCCAGACGCTTTTGCTTGCGGAAACCCCGGATGAACTCGTGGCTGAAGCCGAGGCGCATGAGTTGCTTGAGCTCCGCATCGCTGCTGTCCCCCGGCTCCAGGGCACTCAGCACGTCCAGTTGGGACAGCTTGCCCACCACTCGCCCCTCGCCGTTGAGCACGAGAACGGCCCGGTGCCGATACTGGTAATGCTCAAACTCCTCCTGGGCCTTCTCCAGCGCCAGTACCGCATCCAGCAATGTCGCCCCCTCCCGCACCGTCGCATACTCGGACAGCGGGACCATGATCTCCCTGATGGTAACGTTCGCCACGTTGCGCCTCCTCTCCGTCCGTTCTCCAGACGTGCTCGCCTGGATGCTCTGGTTAGACTCCGTCGCTGTCGGATGCCATGAAACCGGGACTTGTTTTCTGCTTGAGGGATGCTTCGGGCTATGCCATGATTTGACCGCCAAATCAACCCGAACCAAACGCCGGCGGCCGGTTCTGGCGCCCATTTGCCCAAGGATAACCTTCCCCGCCATGACCGATCCCACCACCCTTGAAAAACGTATCCGCCGCCGGATCATCGGGCCGCCCCAGCTCTTTTTCGCTGCCACGGCACCGGGCCTCGAAGCACTCTGCGCCGCCGAGCTGGCCGACCTCATTCCCGGCGCCCAACTTCAGCCGCTGGCCGGCGGGGTCTCTTTCCAGGCCCGGCTGGACGACGGCTTTCGGGCCCTGCTGATGCTGCGCACCGCCAACCGGGTGCTGATGCGCATCGCCCGCTTCCAGGCCACCCATTTCCGTCAACTAGAAAAAGCCCTGTCCGCCGTCCCCTGGGAGCTGTACCTGGCCCAGGAAACCCCGGTGGCGGTTCGGGCGACGGCCCGAAAGTCGCGGCTTCATCACAGCGACGCCATCGCCCAACGGTTGACGGATGCGGTGGCCGACCGTCGGCGGGCTGTCGTGTTCGCGCCGCTGGCACCGGCCGTCCCGCCGAGGCCCCAGCGCATCTTTGTCCGCGCCGACCACGATCGCTTCACCGTCTCCCTGGATGCCAGCGGTGATCTGCTTCACAAGCGGGGACTCAAGATCGACGTGGGGCCCGCGCCCCTCCGGGAAACCTTGGCGGCGGCGATTCTGCAGCAGGTGGGGTATACCGGCGACACCGCCCTCCTCGACCCCATGTGCGGGGCCGGCACCTTCCTCCTGGAGGCCGCCATGCGCGCCTGCCGCATTCCGGCCGGCTGGTACCGCGATTTTGCCTTCACCGGCTGGCCGGCCTTTCGGCCGCGCCGGTGGGCCTACCTGCGGCGCACCGTGGAAACCGCCGTGCGCCGGCCGGCGCCGGCCCCCATTCTGGGCTTCGACCAGGATCCCACCGCCTGCCGCCGGGTGGAAGCCGCCCTGGCCAAAGGCGGGCTGGGGGATTCGGTGACAATCCAGTGCGGGGATTTTTTCAACCTGGACCCCGTCCACCTGGGGCTGCCCCCGGGGTTGGTGGTGATCAACCCGCCTTATGGCAAACGCCTCGGCGCCGCCCCCGAGAGCCGGGTTTTATTCGCCCGGGTTGTGGATCGTCTGGTCCGCTGGTATCCAGGCTGGAAGCTGGCCCTCATCGCGCCGCCGGGGGCCGAACACCTGGCGCCCCCCCCGCTGACGCCCCGTCGCCTGCCCCACGGCGGGTTGAACCTGGTTCTTTTCACCGGCACCCTGCCCCGCTGAAGCCCCCGGTGGACCAACCGGCCCCTGAGCGCCGATCCCCTCTTTAGCATAGGGTCAGTGCAGCGCATCGGATCATGAAAGCGACAGCCTCGCCGGACTTGTAAAGACCGATTTCATGCCCTTTTCCCCACGAACCGCGAAAATCCGCCAGGCCATGGACCACCGAATTCCGTTGACAGGCAACGCTCGGATACTATATGCAATTTTCTTTCGACCCAACCTAAAGCCGGCAGAGGTATTTCCATGAACGATTCCAGCCAGATGGGAACCACCTGCGCGTCATCCTCCAGCTCTGCCAAAAATCCGGCAAGGCGTCGTCGCTTCGGCTTGGCCTTCTGGCTGACCTTCGTCATTTGCATGGCGACCTGGATGGTGCTCTCGGGCCTCTTCGACGCCTTCCACCTGAGTCTTGGGGTGATCAGTTGTGCCATCGTGGCCGACCTCAACGCCCGGGCGATGTGGCTGGACGTGAACCTGGGGCGCACCCTGCGCCACTGGGGCCGATTCGCCGTCTACGTTCCCTGGCTGCTGATTCAGATCTGGCGGGCCAACCTGCACATGCTCAAGCTCACCTTTCACCCGAGGATGCGGCAACTGATCAACCCCCGCATGGTGAGCTTCAAGAGCCGCATCGACAACCGGATGGGGCTGTTTATCATGGCCAACTCGATCACCCTCACCCCGGGCACCGTCACCGTCTTCACATCCGTGATGGGCCGGTTTACCGTCCACGCCATCGATGACGTCTCGGCCCGGGGCCTCCCCGGAGAGATGGAGGATCGGGTGGCCCGAATTTTCGAGGACTGATGGATACCGTCTTTCTCTATTCCGGCATTTTTCTCGCCCTGGTGATGGCTCTGACCCTGTACCGGGCCATCGCCGGCCCGACGGTTCTGGACCGAATGATCGGGGTCAACGCCATCGGCAGCAAAACCACGGCCATGCTGGTGCTCATCGGCCTCATCTACCACCGGGTGGACATGTTCGTGGACATCGCCATCGCCTACGCCTGTCTCAACTTCATCGCCGTGTTGGCCTCCTCCCGGTATTTCCAGAAAAAAAAGGGGCTCTACGATGAACCGCAACGCGATTGAATTCGCCGCCAGGGGAAAAGCCCGATGCTGAACATCACCGTGATCGTCCTGCTGTTTCTCGGCCTGTTCTTTTTCTTTGCCGGCAGCGTGGGGATTCTTCGATTTCCAGACTTCTACTCACGGCTCCATCCGGCCGGCAAACTCGACAGCATGGGCCTGCTGCTCACCATGTCCGCCATGGCCCTCTACACCGTGGGGCAGTGGAACCTCGGGGCCTTTCTCACCGCCATCAAAATCATGCTGATCGTGGTTTTCATTTACATCACCAGCCCAACGGCCACTCATGCCATCGTCGATGCCGGGGTGCGGGCCGGACTCACCCCCTGGATCCGTAGCGACAAGGGAACCGAACATGATCTGGCAGCTTGAGTTTATCATTCTTCTGCTCGTGGTGGTCTGCGCTTTTGCCGCCCTGAAGGTGCGCGACTTGCTCGGCGCCGCCGTTCTCTTCAGTATCTACAGTTTTCTCATGTGCCTGTTGTGGGCCATCATGGGCGCCGTGGACGTGGCCTTCACCGAAGCTTCGGTGGGCGCGGGGGTCAGCACGGTGTTCTTCGTGGCCGCCGTCTTTCGCACCACACGCCGCAGCAGGGATTGATGACGATGATCGCCACTATCATCGCAAGGAGGACAAAGTGAAACGTCTGGGGCTGCTGGCCGTCATTCTCTTCGGGGCCTTGCTGGTGTATGGCACCACGGATTTTCCCGACTGGGGGGATCCGAGTTCTCCGGCCGCCACCCACCTGTCACCCTACTACATTCAGCACAGCTTGCACGACACCGCCGTGCCCAACATCGTCACTGCCGTGCTGGCCGATTACCGCGGCTATGACACGATGTTCGAAACCGCCGTGATCTTCACCGCCGGGCTGGCCTGCCTTTTTCTGCTGCGGGTTTTCATCACTCCCAAGGAAACCGAAGCATCGGGGCTCTACCGGCACCGGGCCACCGGCATCACGCTGCGCATCGGACAGGGGGGGCGACTGCCCCTGGGCACCCGGGAATTCGAGCGCATCGACAGCCAGTGGGTCCCCTACGACCTGATCATTCGCACCGCCTGCAGCCTGGTGCTGCCCTTCATTCAGCTCTTCGCCCTATACGTGGTGGCCCACGGACACCACAGCCCCGGCGGTGGCTTTCAGGGTGGGGTGATTTTTGGAGCGGCACTGATTCTTTTTGCCATCAGCCACAACCTGCGCACCACCTTAAAAGCCATGCCCGAAAAGCGGACCAACATACTCACCGGCACCGGCGTGCTGATCTATGTCGGCACCGGCGTGCTGTGTCTCCTGCTCGGCGGCCAGTTTCTCGACTACGCCGCCTTGGCGGGGCTGTTGGGGGTAGACCCGGTCATGGCGCGCAGCCACGGGATCCTCATCGTGGAAATCGGGGTGGCCATCGCCGTGATGGCCGTGATGGTATCGCTGTACTACAACCTGGCCTCCGCGGGCCACATGGACGAGGGGCTTTAGGAAGGCACCGATGACAACGGCCGGTTACATCAACCTGATCATCGCCAAGTACAACTACTGGATCTACATCGTTTTGATGTGCATCGGGCTCTGGGCCATGATCGCCAAGCGCAACCTCATCAAGAAAATCATCGGGATGAACATCCTGCAAACCGCCATCATCCTCTTCTATGTCTCCATCGCCACCAAGAAGGGGGCGACCCTGCCGATCCTCGGCCACCACGACGCGGGACATTTCGTGGACTACGCAACGGTGATCAACCCCCTGCCCCACGTGCTGATGCTCACGGCCATCGTCGTCTCGGTGGCCACCCTGGGGGTGGCCCTGGCCTTGGCGATGAAGATCTACAACCGCTACGATACGTTGGAAGAAGACGAAATCCACGCCCGGGTGAGGGAATCATGAGCGCCCACTACCCGATTTTCCTCGTGGTGGCACCGCTGATGGCGGCCCTGGTGATTGCCATTATCGCCCGGGAACGCCCCGGCCTCTGTCCACCGTTGGCGGCCATCGCCCTGACGGCTTCCCTCTGGTCCGCCGCCGGCATGCTGTGCCGGGTGCTGGCCGAGGGGCCCTTCAGCTATCACATCGGCAATTGGCCGCCACCGATGGGCATCGCCTACGAAGTGGACCACCTGAACGCCCTGGTGCTGGTGGCGATGGCGGCGGTGGCACTGATCAACCTCATCACCACGCGCCAGGCCGTCGCCAGCGACTTCACCGGGCGCGAGGGATACTTCTACGCCCTGTACCTGCTGTTTTGCGCCGGCACCTTCGGTATCCTGGTCACCGGGGACGCCTTCAATCTCTACGTGCTGCTGGAGATTACTTCCATCAGCGGTTACGCCCTGGTGGGGCTAGGCCATCGGGACGCGGCCCTGGCAAGCCTGAACTACGTGTTCATGGGAACCATCGGCGCCAGCCTGTACCTGCTGGGGGTGGGGTATCTCTACCTCATCACCGGCACCCTGAACATGGCCGACATTTTTTCGATTCTTCCCCGGCTCTTCGGCTCCAAGGTCGTGGTGGCGGCCTTCGTCATCGCCATGACCGGCCTGTTCATGAAGATGGCGCTCTTTCCCCTGCACGGCTGGCTGCCCAACGCCTACAGCGAGGCGGCTTCCCCGGTCCGCAGTCTCATCGCACCGCTGACGACCAAGACGATGATCTACGTCATGGTCCGTCTGGGTCTGTACGTGTTTCCGCCCGATTTCACCTTCAACCACCTGCTGTTTGCCAAGGTGGTGGTCTGGGTGGCGGCGGCCGGCATCGTTTGCGCCAGCGTGCTGGCCCTCTCCCAAACCAGCTTGCGCCGCATGCTGGCCTATGTGCTCATCGCCGAGGTGGGCTACATGGTGGGCGGATTCTGGCTGGGGAACCGCATGGCCATCACCGGTGCCATTTTGCACATCGTCAACGACGCCGCCATGACCCTGTGTGTCTTTTTGGCGGTGGGGAGCTTTACGCACCAGCTCCGGGACGACCGTTTTGCCACCTTAAAGGGGTGTTTTCGCCGCATGCCCTGGACCATGGTGGTCCTGGCCACCGCCGGCCTGTCGATGATCGGCGTCCCGCCCACCTGTGGCTTTTTCAGCAAGTGGTACCTCATCGGCGGTGCCCTGACCGCCGATCACTGGGGTCTGGTGGCCGCCCTTATCTTCAGCAGTCTGGTGAACGCGGTGCTTTTTTTCCGCGTTTTTGAAATCGCCTACTACGAGCCGTTTGCCGATCCACACCAGGAGCATCGCCCAGCGTTGAGTTACGCCGAGGCGCCGGCAACCATGCTGGCCCCCATGCTGTTTACCGCGGCCGGCCTGGTGGGGCTGGGGTTGTTGACCGGCCGGATCGTCACCCACATCATCGACGCCGCCATCCCGGCGGCCATTCTCTGAAAGCCGCCGGTGAAGCGACCATGAACACCCTGCTCACCCTCAAACCGCTGCTCGCTCTGCTCCCCCCGCTGGGATTGCCGCTGATTCTATCCTCCTGTCGCAGCCCCAACGTGCGCGAGGCCTGGACCTTCGGCGCCGCACTGACCATGTTCGCCGTCATCGCGAGCATGCTGCCGGCCGTCTGGGCCGGCCAGTGTCTCGAGTTCACCCTGGTGCAGGTGTTGCCCGAGGTCTCCATCGCGTTCCGCGTCGATGCGCTCGGTCTGCTCTTCGCCCTGGTCTCTTCGAGTCTCTGGATCGTCACCTCGCTGTACTCGGTGGGCTATATGCGCGGTCTCAACGAGCACAGCCAGACTCGCTATTACAGTTTTTTCGCCCTATCCCTGGCCGCGGCCGCCGGCGTTGCCTTCTCGGCCAACCTGCTGACGCTCTACCTGTTCTACGAGATGCTCTCGTTTGCCACCTATCCGTTGGTCACCCACCACCAGGACCAGGAGGCCCGCAGCTCCGGCAGAAAATATTTGCTCTATATTCTGGGCGCTTCCATCGGGCTGGTGCTGCCGGCGATGCTCATCGTCTTTCACCTCAGCGGCACCCTGGACTTTACCGCCGGCGGCATTCTGGCCGGCAAGGCCGGCACCGGCCAGGTGACGGTCCTGTTGGTGATGCTGATTTTTGGCTTCGCCAAGGCGGCGGTGATGCCGCTGCATTCCTGGTTGCCGGCGGCCATGGTGGCCCCCACGCCGGTCAGTGCCCTGCTCCATGCCGTGGCGGTGGTCAAGGTGGGGGTATTTTCCGTACTGCGGGTAATCACGGGAATCTTCGGCACGGGGCTGCTCGCCGAACTGAACCTCGGCACGATGGTGGCCGCCATCGCCGCCGTCACTATCGTGGCCGCCTCCCTCATCGCCTTGAGCCAGGACGGGCTCAAGCGGCGGCTGGCCTTTTCCACCATCGGCCAGCTCTCGTACATCGTTCTGGGCGCGGCCCTGCTGTCACCCTCAGGCCTCACCGGCGCCATGCTGCACATCGCCATGCATGCTTTCGGCAAGATCACCCTGTTCTTCTGCGCCGGGGCCATCTTCGTGGCCACCGGAAAAAAATACATCAGTGAAATGAAAGGCATCGGTTGGCGCATGCCCCTGACCATGGGGGCCTTTTTCATCGGCGCCCTCAGCGTCATCGGCCTGCCGCCCTGCGGCGGCTTCATCAGCAAGTGGCACCTGGTCCTAGGCACGCTGGAAGCAGACCAGATCGTGTTTCTCTGGGTCATCCTGTTCAGCTCCCTGCTCAACGCGGCCTATTTTCTCCCCATCGTCTACCAGGCCTTTTTTTGCCACCCGGAGGAATCCCTTTTCGAGCGCCAAGTACAGGAAGCACCGCGCTGGTGCATCGTGCCGCCCCTGTTCACCGCCGCGGTATCCGTCATCCTGTTCTTTCATCCCCAGCCGTTTTTGCACCTGGCCCGCATGGCGACCCGCCACATTCTGGGAGGATTCTAGCATGACGCAACATGGTGCCGACGAAATCCGCTATGAGCCGGAACCCGGCTTCCGACGGGCCTTTCACCTGATTTTGGCGGTGACCGTGGCCTACTTGGCCGTCATCTTCACAAAGGTATGGATCGGATGAAAAAGCCCATCACCTTTTTCGACCGGCCTGAAAACATCCGGCGCCTCACCTTCGGTTTTTTCATCGCCCTGGGGGTGCTGCTGCTGGCCGAATGGTTCGTCGTGGCCCACCCCCACTTCCGGTGGGAAGAAATGCCCTTTTTCTCCGCCACCTACGGCTTTGTCGCCTGCGTGGGAGTCATTTTCACCGCCAAGGGCCTGCGGTGGGTCTTGGGGCGTCCGGAGAGCTACTACCAAGGCGACGACGTCGAAAACATGAAACGAATTGCGCCCCAAGAGAAATCCGGGCCGGATTGAAAAATTCAGAGGACAGCTGACACCGATGCAACCACTGTTGTTTCCAGATGGAATCGCCCCCTCTCTGCTGCTGATCGGCGGCGCCTTCCTGCTGCCCTGGCTCCACGGCCGGATCCATCAGTTCTGGCGCCTGGCCCTGCCGGCCCTGGCCTTGGGGATATTTCTCTCCATGCCGGCCGGCGATCACTGGGTGGTGCCGTTCTTGAACCACCAGCTCGTCCTGGGTCACATCGACGCCCTGAGCCGGGTCTTCGGGATCATTTTCAGCCTGATGGCCTTCATCGGTGCCATCTACGCCCTCAATGTGGACGACAACGTGCAGCACGTGGCCGGCTTCGCCTACGCCGGCGGTGCCCTGGGGGTAACGTTGGCCGGGGATCTGCTATCCCTTTATCTCTTCTGGGAAGTGATGGCGGTGGCCTCCACCTTTTTGATCCTGGCCCGCCGCACCCGGCGGAGCCGGCAGGCGGCCATGCGCTACATCCTGGTCCACGTCTTCGGCGGCCTGGCCCTGCTGGCCGGCATCGTCTGTCTGGCCAACACCAGTGGCGACTTGTCGGTGCGTCACCTGCGTCTGGACAGCCTGCCCACGGCACTGATTTTTCTGGGCATCGCGGTGAACGCCGCCGTCCCCCCGCTTCATGCATGGCTCCAGGATGCCTATCCCGAGGCCACGGTGGCCGGCGCGGTCTTTCTCAGCGCCTTTACCACCAAGAGCGCCGTCTACGTAATGGCCCGGACCTTTGCCGGCACCGAAGCCCTGATCTGGTTGGGTGCCGTCATGACCATCCTCCCGGTCTTCTACGCCGAGGTGGAAAACGACATCCGCCGGGTGCTCTCCTACAGCCTGATGAACCAGGTGGGCTTCATGCTCTGCGGCATCGGCATCGGCACCGAACTGGCCCTCAACGGCGCCGTGAGCCATGCCTTCTGCCATATTCTCTACAAGGCACTGCTGTTCATGAGCGCCGGCGCCGTGCTCCACGTCACCGGCAAAATCACCTGCACGGACATCGGTGGCCTGCACCGCACCATGCCCATCACCTGCGCCCTGTGCATCGTGGGGGCGGCCTCCATCTCCGCCTTTCCCCTGTTTTCCGGCTTCGTGAGCAAGTCGATGATCATCAGCGCCGCCGGCATCAACCACATGGGCGCCATCTGGCTCATGCTCCAGTTCGCCTCGGCCGGGGTCATCGCCCATGCGGGCATCAAGGTCCCTTTCTTCACCTTTTTCGGCCATGACGCCGGCTTGAAGGCCAAGGAACCGCCCCTGAACATGCTGGTGGCCATGGGAATCGCCGCCTTCGGTTGCGTCTTCATCGGCATCTATCCCCAACCCCTTTACGCCCTGCTGCCCTACCCGGTGGATTATGTCCCCTACACCGGCAGCCATGTGGTGGCTCAGTTGCAACTGCTTCTGTTTGCGATTTTTGCCTTTTATCTGTTATTGAAATCGGGCTATTATCCCTCTGAAGTGCGGGCGATCAACCTCGACACGGACTGGTTCTACCGCAGGGGGGGAAAGTGGTTCTACCGCCTGATGGATCGGGGCTTCAACGGGTTGAACCGCTGGTGCGACCATCACCTGGCCCACGGCACCGCCGCGGCGGCAGCGCGCTTCGCGGCCAACGGCCCGGCCCGGCTGACCGCGACGCTGCTACGCGGCGTCATCCCGCCGGAAACGGTTCAACGGGCCTTTGCCACCGGAACGATCCGGCTCGGCGTCCATGCCGCCGCCGCTGTACTGTTCATGGTTGCGATTTACCTGATCGCCTGATGCCGCCGACCCGCGGCGCATCGCCAAACCACAAGCCAAGAGGAGGAAGGCTTCATGGTCACCCGGGACGAATTGCGCAGAATGGTGATTATGGGACGGATGTCCGACGCCCAGCTTGACCGGATCATCCCGCTGGTGGAAAAACGCCACTACGAGGAGCGCCAATACGTGGTGCGCGAGGGGGACAATGCCGAAAATTTCTTCCTTCTCCAGCGCGGCAAGGTGCTTCTGGAGCAGCGTCTGTCGGAAACCGTCACCGTATGCATGGACGCCATCAAGCCCGGCTACTCCTTCGGATGGTCGGCCATGCTTTCACGCGACCTGGAGCCCTACCACACCTACACGTCGGATGCCATCTGCGTGGAGCCGAGCGACGTGTGCATCATCAGCGGTGAAAAGTTTCTCGAACTATTCGAAGCCGACCCCACCATGGGCTACCTGGTGTACCGACGCCTCAACCGAGTGATCAAACAGCGTCTGGTTCACCGCACCGAACAATTTCTGCGCATCATTCGCCAACATCCCGACATGGGCCGACTCATGTCGCCGTGCTGAATCTCCGGCGACCGCGGCAGGTGGAAGCCTGGCCGCGGCCGCCCTCCCCGGGCATAAAAATCAGGCAGGCGGCGGGGCGTTCCGGTGGGAATGAACGGCTAGGATCGCCTCCACGGCCGTATCCAGGAAAATTTGTCCGGTATTTAGCACCAGATCGTAGTGGTGGGGCTTATCGATATCCTGATGGAATGCCCGCCGGACAAAATCGCGTCGGCGGGCTTGGCGCTGGCGGACCCTTTTTTCGGCCACCTCCAGCGTGCACCCATACTCCCGGGCCACGTTGCGGATGCGGGTCTCCAGCGGCGCAATGACACGTACGGCCAGACGTTCGGCCAAGGGCAGAATGAAGTTGGCCCCCCGGCCGACGATCACCACCCGGCCGTGGCGAGCCACGGTGCCGATCACCTTGAACAGGTGGTGCTGGTAGGATTCCGGGTGGAAATACTTCTTGCGAATCAGGGAAGAGAGAAAATCCTCCAATCCGCTGAGCCGCTCCTTTTCCACCGTGTCGATGACGCGGTGGGACATCCGGCTGCTCCTGGCGATGGCCTTGATGATCTCCCGGTGAAACAGGTCGAATTCAAGACGACGGGCGAGCTTTTCGGCAATAATCCGTCCGCCGCTGCCCGGCTCCATGCTCATGGTAATCACCGTATCGCCGGCCCGAATGATCGGCGGCGACGTCAGGACCCGCTGACGCCATTTTTCCACGTGGTCCTTGAACAACTGCTCGGTCTTGCCTTGATCCTCGTTCATTTGCTTTCCCTCTCCGGTCAAGCCTTCCCCGTGCAAAGCGGCATTCTGAATCTATGATTCATCGCCCATAACGCAGAACGCCCGGTTTGACAACCGGGCGTTCTGTGATGATCGCCGCTGATTCACGCTCAGCGCACCCGCTGGATCGCCTTGAAGAAATGCGCCACGCGCACGTCGTTGTCCCGGGGCATCACCAGCGCCGGCAGCTTTTCCAGAGCCCGGGCCACCGCCAGATCCACCATCTCGTCACGCAGTTGCGTCCTGGCATCCCGCAACGCCAGACCGATCCGTCTGTGCGCCTGGGCAATCAGCACTTCCCCTTCCCGGCGGGCGTCTTCGATGAGGGCCTCACGCTGCTGCTCCCCCTGGGCCACGATGCGCTCCCGAAGATCCACCAGGCGCTCCTGGTAGGCCTGCTGCACCTGCTGCGCTTCGGCGAGCCGCTCCAGGGCCGCATCGCGCCGGGCTTCCAGTTCGCCGATCCGCTCCCGGTGCCGCGTCGCCTGGGAAGTCAACAGGTTGGCCACCGGGCGTCGGGCAAAATAGAAGATCAACCCCACAAGGATGCCGAAGTTGATCCAGCGCATCACCAAGTCATAGGTGGCGCGCCAGTTCCCCGCTTCCTCGGCCGCCCAGAGCGGATCATTGGTGACAATCAGAACCGCCAGTCCGATGATCAGCGCCGCCAGATTCCGTCGGCTTTTCCGCCCATCGATACTCACGCGTCGATCCTCCGCTCGAGTATTTTTTCCATCAACACCACCGAGAGCTGTTCGGCCTCCCGGGCCACCCCCTGCCGCGCCTCCACCATCTGGCGATCCACGTCCGCCTCGGCCTCCCGGTGCATCCGGGCGATCTGTTCCAGGGCCCGGTCCACCAGTCGTCGTCCTTCCGCCGCCCCCTCGTCCCGGCGCTTGCGACGCAGGGCATCGGCTTCCCTGCGCACGTCCCGTTCCTGGCGTGCCAGCAGGGCCATGATCCGGGTGTGCTCCCCGTCGGCGGCGGCGATCTCTTCGTCCACGGTCTCGATGAAAAACGCCCGCTCCCGCATCGTGTTGCGCAAGGGGCGAAACATGACCCGGTTGATGATGAGCAGAAACAGCAGAAACGACACGAGCTGAACCACCAGGGTGGCATTGATGCTGATCAAGGCGATGGTCGAGACGATCTCCATCCCCGTGTCCCCCTTAAGCAAATGTTAAACGACAAACAGCAACAGCAGGGCAATTACAAGAGAGTAGATCCCGGTGGATTCGGCCACGGCCTGGCCCACCAGCATGGTCCGGGTGAGCAGTCCCGCTTCGTTGGGGTTGTTGCCGATGGCCTCACAGGCCTTGGCCGCCGTCATGCCTTCACCGATGCCGGGACCGATGGCCCCCAGCCCCATGGCGATTCCCGCCCCCAAGAATGCCGCCGCCTTGATCAGGTCCGCGCCTTCGATAGCCATTTGGTTTCTCCTTGCAGATGTTGGTGATTTCCGCTTTCCGGCCCTTTCAGGCCACCCTGTGTCCAGCCTGCCCCCCACCCGGCACGCCTCAAACGACGAAGATCAGCACCAGGCTCACCACCATGGCGTAGATGGCCGTGGACTGGCTCACCGCCTGGCCCACCAGCATCACGCGCATCAGGTCGCCGGCGATGGCCGAATTGCGGGCCACCCAGCGTACCGCGCCACCGGCCACCTGACCGTTGCCGATCCCCGGACCGATACCACCGAGTCCGGTGCACAATCCGGCCGACAGCAGGGCCATGGCCGGTGCCAGGCTCTCCGAGGCCGGAATGCCGCGAAACAGCAAAATGAAGCTCACCAGTAGGCCAAAAATCGCTGGTGTCTGGGCCACGGCCTGCCCCACGAGCATGGTGGTGGTCAGCGGCCCCACGGCCAGGGGCTGACGTGCCACCCCTTCACAGCTCGCCCCGGCCGCCACCCCACCGCCGTACCCGGAGCCGATGGCCGCTAGCCCCGTACTGAGTCCGGCACCGATGAGAGCCGCCCATCCCGGCTGGAGCGGCAGGCGACTGAAATCGATGAAAATAAGCAGCAAGGCCACCACCATGGCAAAGATGGCCGGGGTCTGACAGACGGCCGAGCCGATGAGCATGTTGGTGGTGAGCCGTCCGGTCACCGCCGGTTGGCGGGCGATGCCGAAACAGGCTTGGCCGCCGGGAAGCCCGGAGCCGATCCCCGATCCCAGGGCCCCCAGCCCCATACAGAGCCCGGCGCCGAGGAGAGCGGCCGCCTTGATGAGGGGAGCACCCTGGAAATTGAGAAACATCAACAGGATGGCAATCACCAGGGCAAAGATGGAAGCCGATTCGGCCACCGCCTGGCCCACGAGCATGTTCTTGAAGATGTCCCCGGAGAGATCGGTGTTGCGGGAGACGGCATGGTTGGCCTGGGCCGCGGTGTAGCCTTCACCGATGGCGGCGCCCACAGCCCCGAACCCCATGCAGATCCCCGCTCCGGTGTAGGCGGCCACGGCCACGATGGTTTCAGGGTTCCATTGCATGAATCATTTCACCTGGACCGCGATGTACACCACGGTGAGCATGGTAAACACAAAGGCCTGGATCGTCCCGACAAACAGTCCGAAAAAGGCGTTGAGCAGCGGCGGCAAGATGATGTTCCAACTCAGGTAGGAGACCACCAGAATGATGATGGAGCCGCCCATGATGTTGCCGAAGAGACGGAAGGAAATCGAGACGATCTTGGCGAACTCGCCGATCAGGTTCAGCGGCAGCATAAAGAAGATCGGCTGGAAGTACTCCAGGATGTACGCCTTGAACCCTTTGGAGCGGATCCCGGCCCAATGGGCGATGACAAACCCCATCAACCCCAGGGCCAGGGGGGTGTTGAGATCCTTGGTCGGCTCCTCAAGATGGGGAATGATCCCCAGCCAGTTGGAAACGAGGAGGAAGAGAAACAGCGCCGTGACCAGGGGAGCGTACTTTCGCGCCAAGTCGGCGCCCAAAGCATCTTCGGTGAGGCCGTAGAGCTGGGAGACGAGAATCTCTCCCAGCACCTGAATCGGCGCCGGCAGCAGGCTGCGCCGCCGGCTGGTGGCCAGGCCGAATACCACCAGGGCGAAAATGACGATCCAGGTCATCACCACCACTTCCAGGTTGATGGCCAGCCGGTAATCGCCGATGGAAACCAGCAACTGATGAATCCGCCCCAGCTCTCCCATGTGCTATCCTTCCTGAATTCTCCGGTGGGTGGACGATGCTCTCAGCCCCAGGCCGGCATCCAACAGGATCATTGCCGGCACACTGAACAGCCCCGGCACCACACCCCACAGATCGAAAACCGGCAGGGTGGCCGCCATCACCAGGGGCACGGCCATCAGTGCCATCCGCACCGAGATTCCCGCCAATCGCCCCCCCAGCCCCCTGCATCGGAGGAGGAAAAAGCCCATCAGCCTGAAATTCAGGGCACTGAACAGGGTCCCCAGGATCAATCCCTTGGCCGCCGGCTTGAAACCCGCGGCCATGAGGCAAGCGCCCAGCACCACGGCGACACACAAGGCCCGGGTTGGGTAGCGTTGTTGGATATGACGGATCGTGTCGCCCATGGGATCTTTTATGCGTTCGGTGATGGTGGCGGTTTTTTCCGGTCGTTGCGCCCGGCGCCCAGCAGGTCGGTGATCTGGCGGTAGACCACGTTGCCGCCGCCCACTACCCCCAGCAGCGTCAGCACCGTAACACCGATTCCCCGCAGCCCCAGCCATTGATCCAGCTTGAGACCCACGAAAAAGCAGAAGGCAATGCAGCCCACCATGGTCAGGCCGATCTGAAGAACGATGGACAGGTTCTCCGTCCAGGCCCGATTCTTTTTGTAATCGAACATGTTAAATCCTGTCAAGTAAATGAACCGTCTTCAACACTCACCCACCAGTCGGCACACCAGGTCGCAGGCCCGGTCCAGGCCCAATCGGCCCATGTGGATGACGAGGTGGTAAAGCAGCGGGGCGTCGAAATCACTTTTGCCCAGACGCCCGTAGAGCAGCGCCCGGCGTCGATCCTCGGATTCCACCAACGCCGCCGCCTTGGCTTCCGAGTGGCCCTGACGGTCCATGAGAAACTTGATCCGGTTGGCCACCCGGTCCACCAGCAAAACGTGATAGGCGTCCGGATGGTCGTCGAGGATATACTGGCTGCCGCGCCCCAGAATCACCACATTGCCCTCGTCGGCCACCTGGGCGATGATCAGCACCAGGTAGTCCAGGTAGGACTGTTCATCCAGGTAACCCCGTTCTTCCTTGAGGACCCGATCAACCCATTTTTTGGCCACCATGGAGGAGATGAAGCGGGACAGACGCGTGCCGGCCTCCTTCTCGAAAGACTCCACCCACTGGGGGGAAACCCGGGCTTCCCTGGCCAAGCGTTCAATGATCTCGCTGTCGGCGAAGGTGTAGCCGAGTTTCTGCGCCACCATCCGGCCAAGGGTCCGCCCGCCGGCGCCATACTGTCTCGAAATGGTGATGACCGCCATCTATGCCTCCTGTTCGGGTCCGCAGGAAATCCGCCCTCTGCCCTGCCGCCGGTTGCCGTGCCGCCCCAGTCGTCGTTGATTCGGTATCTATCGGCCTTTTTCCACCGCGGGGGCCGGGACGATGAGGGTGGTCAACTCCGTCTTGTCCGCGATGGCCCGGTAGGTGCCGCCCCGCCAACGCGCCCCGAAGCCCTTGCGAGCAGAGATTCCCGAGACGATCATCGTCGCCTGACACTGGCGGGCGGTCTTGACGATGAGATCGGCCGGCTCCCCCACCACCAGATGGGCTCGGGCGGGAATACCGTCGCTCTCGAACTGCTGGCAGAGGGCTTCCAGCCGGGCACGCTCATCCTTGCGGGTCTTCTGGATCGCCATGGCCGAATCGCCCCGGAGTTGGTTTTCATCGGTGACATGAACCACGTTGATTTCCCCGATCACCGCCCCCAACCGCCGTAGATAAGCCACGGCGGCCTGGCTGGCCGGCCCCCAATCCGTGGCCAGCAGCGGCCGTTGAAACGGCGGCAGGGCCTCATGGCGGGCACCAGCGTAGCGGTACAGCAGGACCGGCACCCGGCTGCGCTGTACGATCTCGGCGAGTTCTTCGCCGGCGTAAAACTGCTTGAGCCCGCCCTGCCGACGATCCCCCAGGACGATGAGATCCGCCGCCTCCTTGGCGGCGGCCTCCACCACCCGGGGCACCAGGGCGCCCACCACGATGTACACGCCCACCTCGAAACCTTGCTCGAACAAGGTTTCGGCCCAGTTGATGAAATGGATGTTGGCCTTTTCGCGCAGCCGGATCGCCTCGCCTTTCCGGTAGCCGACGCCCCGATGCAGGGCGACCTTTTCCCGCTCGATGACGTTGACAAACACCACGTGCTCCAGGGCGGCCCGCTTCAGATCGAGGAGCGACTGCAGCGCGTCGAACCACAACTCTTCAAACTGGGTGACAAAAAGAATCTTGCGAATGTCCATGGCCTACCCTTCCGGTCCGCCGCCGAATCGTCGCTCCGGCGCCCCCATCCGTTAGCCGAGAATCTGCTTGAGCGTCCGGGCCAGCGTTTCGGGTTCCACCGGTTTCTCCAGGTAGTGCTCCGGCTCGGGGACCGCGGCCCCGCCGAACTCGGTGAGGGCCTTCTGGGACCGCAGAAAGGTCTTCTTGGCGATGCCGGATAGCAGCACGACCCGAATCTGCTTCAAGGCCGGATCGGTTTTCAGCTCACGGTAAAACCGGATACCGCTCTGGCGAGGCATCAGCACGTCCAGCAACACCAGGTCGGGGCGCTCCTGCTTCACCTTGGTCAGAGCGTCCTCACCGTTTTCGGCCTCCAGGGCGCTGTAGCCGCATTCTTCGATGACGGTGGTGTTGAACAGCCGAACATCGGGATCATCGTCCACCACGAGGACTTTTTTCGTCATGATTCACCCTCTTCGCTGGGGGCCGGCACCGCGGGAGCCGGGGCCCCCACGACCTGCGCCACGGATAAAAATGGCAGATAAAAAGTAAACCGCGTACCGCGGCCGAGCTCCGAAGCCACCTCGATGGTCCCCCGGTGGGCCTCGATGAGCTTGCGGGTAACCAGCAGCCCAAGGCCCGTTCCCCGGGATCCCTTGGTGCTGAAAAACGAGGTGAACAGGCGCTGCTTCACCGTTTCGCTCATGCCGGCGCCGTTGTCTTCCACCTCGAAGCGGATGCGCTCACCGGGTTCCAGAAAGGTTCGGACCCCTACCTGGTGGTGCTTGCTGATATCCTCATCGAAGGCGCAGGCATCCACCGCATTGGAGAGCAGGTTGAGCAGGCAGCGGTGCACGGTGCGGCCGTCCATGGCCACCCGCCCGATGGCCGGATCCAGTTCCATTTTCACCGCCACATCGCTTTCCACCGCCATGTCCTGCACGAGATCGCAGACCTCCCGGACCACTTCGTTGGGATCGCACGGCGCGTAATCCGGTTCCCGCTCCTTGGAGTAGGAGAGCAGATCGAGAACCAGATCCGAGGTGCGATTGATGTTTCGCTGCACCATTCGCCAGCCGCTTTGCAACTTGTCCCGGTCGTCCCTGGCCAGGCCCACGTCGATCATGTAACTGCCGCCTTTCAACCCGTGGAGGATGTTCTTGATGCAGTGGGCCATCCCGGCCACGGTCTGCCCCACCGCCGCCAAGCGTTCGCTTTGGAGCAACTCGGCCTCCAACCGTTTGATCTCACGCAAATCCTGAAAAAATGCCACCGACCCCATCATCCGGTCCCCCTCGTGGAGCAGCGTGCCCGAATAGCGCACCGGAATCACTTCTCCGTTCCGGCGGGTGATGGTGATCTCCTTCCAGGGAAATTCCCAGTTGCGGTCCCGGTCCGCCTCGGCGTCCCAGAGTTCTTCCACCTGGTCCGGGTACAGATCGAACGCCCGTCGTCGCTGGACGACGTCATCTCGCGCATAACCGAAGAGGCTCTCGGCCGCCGGGTTGAACAGCACGATACGCATCGTCTCATCGGTGGCCACGATGGCATCGGTGGAGCTGCGGATCAGCTTGGACTGAAAATTGTTCTTGCGCCTGAGCTCATCGTTGAGCAGGGCGTTTTCCACCGCCGCGCCGATGCGATTGCCAATGAGCGCCAAGGTGTAAAGGTCCTCTTCGTCAAAGTGGTTTATCCTCCGGCTGCACATGCGAATCACCCCGAAGATGCGGCCCTCCTCGGGGGCCACCGGGATGTAGGCCACCGACCGGATCCCGGCCCCGCGCAGGGCCACCAGCTCGGCGGGGGTGTTTTCATCTACGAGTTGAAAGAACCTCACCTTGCCTTCAGCCGCCACCCGGCCGATCATTTCATCGACGCCGCACCGTCCCGCCCCCACCGCCTCCAGGGCGCCCCGGGGGTAGTTGATGGACCATTGCCGGCCGTCCTCTTCCAGCATGAACAGGCAGAGGGAGTCGGCGCTGAGAAAGCTACCGATCTCGCTCAGGGCGGAATCGATGGACTCATCCAGGCTCAAGGGCGCATTCAAGGCAGTGTGAATGCTGCACAGGGTTGCCAGCTTCTGGGTATGGCGCCGGCACTGGGTTTCGCTGCGTTTCTTCTCGGTGACATCCTGGAGGGTTTCGATGGCCCCGACGATGGTCCCGTCCGGATCTTTGATGGGCGCGCCGGTGAACCAGCACCACTTGCCCTCGCTGCCCAGCAGGGGAAGAAACTCCTCGGCCTCGTAGGCCCCCTCGATGAGGGTGGACGGCCGCCAGCTCGACCCGTAGAGGCGGTGGATCTCCGATTCTTCGAGTTGATCGACGATCACATCGGCCATCAGAGGCCGCGGATTGCCCCGAAACGGTTTCCAGTGATCCGAGGTGCCCACCACCTCCCGGGCCGGCATGCCGGTGAGCCGTTCCAGGGCCCGGTTCCAGTAGGTCACCACGTGGTGACGGTTGATGACAAAAGTGGGAATCGTGCTGCCCTGGATAATCTGCGCCAGGGTCTGCTGCTGCCGGGAGAGTTCGCGCTCGATCTGACTGGAGCGCTTGCCGCGGCGCTCGGCAATGGCGGAAAAACGGTTGGCCAGATCCCGGAACAGGGCCTCGATCTCCGGCGTGACCCCGGGCAAGCGTCGCAGCCGCCCGAGGGTGTCGCTCCGCAGGGCCTCCAGTTGCAGCGCATCCCAGACGGTGCGCACGTCGATGTGGTCGATGAGCCGCACCCCGGCCGGTAGTTGCCGCTGCAAGACATCACTGAGCCCCGGATCACTGGTAATCTCGATCACCGTGGTCAGCCCGGGCAGATCAAGGATCTGCCGATGGTGGGAAAAGACGGCAATTCCCCGCTGGCGTGCCAGTTGCAGACCGGGGGCCCGGGAATCCGGGTCCACCACCGCCACCACCTCTGGCCGCCATCGGTCATCGCCCGTCCCGGTGAGAAAGGCGAGCAACTTGCGGCAGAACTGGCCTCCGCCAACGATGGCAAGCCGTTCACCCAACAGCGCTTTGAGTCGCGAGGTCTTCACCGCCACCGGCTTCCTTTCATCCCTTTCAGGGAATCACCAGCACCGGCCGCTCGGAGGTTTCCGCCACCCGATGCGACACCCCGCCGAGCCAGTACTCTTCAAACCAGTCCTTGCCGGTGCGCCCCATGACGATGGTGCTGGCGTCATGGGACCGGGCCAGGCGAACGATTTCCGCCGCCGCATGCCCTGTGCTGAAGATCGCCTCGGCGGAGATCCCGGCCTCGGTGAGGCGCCCGCGGGCATCGTCCAGACGTTTGCGGCTTTCATTCTCCAACGCCTCGATGGCGGCGGCATCGGCATTGCGGGTGACGTTCCGCCCCATGACATGGGCCACCAGGGCCTTTTCCACCGCCGGCCCCATGGCGATGACGGCCTCCAGGCCACGGCGGGAGGGCGCCGACCAATCGGTGGCCAGCAGGGGACGGACGAAGGGACGGTCGTTGATCCGGGTGGCGACCTGGCCGTCTTCCAGTGTGTAGGGGGCCGCGTATTTGGCCATCAGCAGGGGGACCGGACTGCGGCGCACCATGTCCAGGATGTGGGAGCCCACATACACCCGATCAAAACCGGTTCGCGACTTTCGTCCGGTGACGATGAGGTCCACCGCCTCCTTTTCGGCGATGTCGATTAAAATCGGATTGGTTTCCCCCAGTTCGACGCGCCAGCGACAATCGATGCCAGACCGGGCCACCACCTCGGCCCAGCGGGCGAAGCGCTCCTCGGCCTGGCTACGCTGGCGTTCCGCCTCACGCTTGTCGAATCCCGCGTACGGCACGAAGGCGACTTCTTCGCGCCGGATCACGTATACCAGCACGATCCGCCGCAGCCCCGCCGGCTTCAGGGTCAACACCGACTGGAGGCTTTCGAAAGCCGCCTCCCGCAACCGGGTGTGAAAGAGGATCGATTCGAATTTCATCGCTTCACCTGAATATTAGCACCTTTCTCCCGCGTCCTGCCAATGGACCCGATGTCCTTGGTCAATTCGGGGTTCAGAAAAAAACCAGACTCACCAAGACAAAACACGGCACGAGGCACACGAGGCTGTACTTGAAGATATACCCGAAAAAGCTCGGCATGGGGGTGCCGGCCTCCTCGGCGATGGACCGGACCATGAAGTTGGGCGCGTTGCCGATGTAGGTGCAGGCCCCGAAAAAAACCGCCCCCGTGGAGATGGCCTTCAGGTAAGCGGCCTTGTCGCCCATCATGATCGCCACGGCCTCCGGCTCGGCCAATCCCGCGGCGAAACTGCCGATGGCCGTGTTGAAAAAGGTCAGGTAGGTGGGGGCGTTGTCGAGAAAGGAGGAGAGAAGGCCGGTGACCCAAAAATAGTGGTACGGCTCTTGGACCAGGGCCATGAGAAAGGCCAGCGCCCCCTGGCTGCCCGCCTTGAGAATCAACAGGCAGGGAATCATGGTGATGAAAATCCCGATGAACAGCAGCCCGACCTCGATGATGGGAAACCAGGTGAACTCGTTGCGCTCACGGGTTTCAATGGATGTGGTGACCATGGACAGCAGGCCCATGATGATGAGCAGCAGGTCGCGAAAATAGTCCTGGACCCCGCGATGAACGCCGTAAAAATCAATCACCCCCAACTGGGCTACCCCGCTGAAGAGGACCGCCCCCACGATACCCGCCAAGAACAGGAAGTTGTGGGCCCCTTCGAGCCTCAGGGCCACCTTGCCGTCCCCGACGGATGCGGCCGGCGGTTTTTCCCGCCGGTAAAAATAGCTGTCGCAGATGAAATAGACCACCAGCAACAGGCCGGCCGTGAGCAGCATGTGGGGCATGATCTGAAAAGTCCAGAAGAATGAGACCCCGTGCAGAAAGCCGAGAAACAGCGGCGGGTCGCCCAGGGGGGTGAGGGCCCCGCCGATATTGGCCACGAGGAAAATGAAAAAAACCACCATGAAAGTCCGCTGTTTGCGATGGTGGTTGGCCCGCAGAAAAGGCCGGATCATCAACATGGCCGCACCGGTGGTGCCCATCCACGAGGCCAGAACCGTCCCGATCACCAGCATGAGCGTGTTGATCACCGGGGTCCCCGAAAGGCGACCGGAGATCAGAATCCCGCCGGAAACGGTGTACAGGGACCAGAGCAGGATGATGAACGGCACGTAGTCGGCCATGAGGATATGGACGATCTCATAGAGGGCATCGCCCCGATGGACCAGAAGGAAAGGAACGGCCAGGATAGCGGCCCAGAAAGCGGAAACCTTGCCGAAATGATGGTGCCAGAACCGCGGCAGCAACAGCGGCATCAGCGCAATGGACAGCAGCATGCCGGCAAAGGGGAGGCAACTCCACAACGGCATCGACGGTCCCAGGTCCGGGTGAGCGGCGGCATGCTCGGCCGCCGCCACCGGAAAAGCCGTCACCAGAATTCCCCAGACCGGCAGCATCACCCATCGCCCCCAGTTCATCCCGTTGCTCCTTCACCGCAGTTCGACCGGGCTGTTCCCATTCTTCGGCCAAGTGGGTTCATCATACCTGTTAACGATATTCATTTTATGCTATCAACTCTTTTTTCTAGATGTCAAGCATCCGCACGGATGGGCCAGGGCCCCGTCAAAGTTTGGCGATGATCCCTTGGAGGGTTTTTTCCGGTTTAGGCCATGCTCCCGTCTGTGTTCTCAACTGCAAATCCCTCGTCGCTGACGCTTTTCTGAGTGACTAACGGAGTGACTAAAATTACGAGTGACTAA
>JAQVTF010000006.1:28613-49251 GCA_028700185.1 Desulfobacteraceae bacterium
GAGTGACTAACGGAGTGACTAAAATTACGAGTGACTAAAGTGACTAAAGTGACTAAAGTGGTGGCGTCGCTGCGCTCCGATTTTTATATAACTGCCAGGATTCCTTAACTTTAGTCACTTTAGTTCACTTTAGTTCACTTTAGCTCACTTTAGTTCACTTGACACTTGAATTCCCCCATCTCATGCCCAACGTCGGTGAGGCATCCGCGGTTGAGAAGATCGGCGGAAAACGGTGCCATTCGGCAAAAAAAATGACGGAACCCCCGACTTTGACGGGACCCTGCCGAGACAGCGATCACCTGTTGACATCCCCACGGCCTTGATTTAGCGTCAACGGTTCAAAACACCGTCGAAACGGCGCAGGGATCGCCTCTCCGCGAAACGGTCGCTGCGCCTCTGCGAGGAGGTTTCCCATCGATACGATTGAAGCGGTTTCCCCGATGCAGGCCCAGGCCGACGCCTGGCGCCGTGAGGGACAGCACATCGCCCTGGTGCCAACCATGGGCTTTCTCCACGCCGGGCATCTATCCCTGGTGCGCCTGGCCCGCGAGAGGGCCGACAGGGTGGTGGTGAGTATTTTCGTCAACCCCACCCAGTTCGGCCCCGGGGAAGATCTCGAGGCCTACCCCCGGAACCCGGAGCGTGACCGCGACCTGCTGGAGGCCGAAGGGGTCGATGTGTTGTTTTTACCCTCGACGGCCGAGATGTATCCGGAGGGATACCAGACCCGGGTGAGCCTGGATCGCCTGCCGCAACACCTCTGCGGAGTGAGCCGACCGATCCACTTCGGCGGCGTGGCCACGGTGGTGATCAAGCTGTTGCACATCGCCAAGCCCCATCTGGCCGTCTTCGGAGAAAAGGACTACCAGCAGCTGCTGGTGGTGCGCCGCATGGTCCGGGATCTGAACCTCGATGTGGAAATCGTGGGCGGCCCCACGGTGCGCGAAGCGGACGGGCTGGCCATGAGTTCGCGCAACGCCTACCTCGCCGAGGGCCAACGGCCGGCGGCCCTGACCCTGTCCCAGGCGTTGGCCAACGCCCGAAAACAGGTGGCGGAAGGCGAGCGCCAGGCGGCGGTGGTCATCGCTTCCGCCGTGGCGACGATTCAGTCCGAGGCCGAGACGGCCATCGACTACGTCAAGATTTGTGACCCGGAAACCCTTGAGGATATATCCGAAATCGACCGGCCGGTACGCATGGCCCTGGCCGTGCGGGTGGGCCACTCCCGGTTGATCGACAATACGGCGCTGCTGCCGCCGAATCCATCTTCATCCGCATCTGCGCAAGGAGAAACGCCATGAGCGACGAGCCGTTTTTCTTCACCTCCGAATCCGTCACCGAAGGCCATCCCGATAAGGTGGCCGACCAGATTTCCGATGCCATCCTCGACGCCATCATGGCCCAGGACAAGCACTGCCGGGTGGCTTGCGAAACGCTGGTCACCACCGGCATCGCCTTCATCGCCGGCGAAATCACCACCGAATGCTACGTGGAAATGCCCCAGATCGTTCGGGATACGATCCGCGATATCGGCTACCATTCCTCCCAGATGGGCTTCGACTGGAAAACTTGTGCCGTGATCACCAGCATCGACCACCAGTCACCGGACATCGCCCAAGGCGTCGACCGCAGCAAAAGCGCTCTCCTGGAGCAGGGGGCCGGCGACCAGGGGTTGATGTTCGGGTTTGCCACCGACGAAACCCCCGAGCTGATGCCCATGCCCGTGATGTTTGCCCACAAGCTCACCCGGCGTCTGGCCGAAGTGCGCAAGAACGGTGCCCTCGACTTCCTGCGCCCCGACGGCAAGAGCCAGGTTACCATCGAGTATGAAAACGGCACGCCCCGCCGGGTGGACACGGTGGTGGTCTCCTCCCAGCACAAGCCGGACGTCACCCAGGACGAACTGCGTGAAGCCATCATCGAGGAAGTGATCAAAAAGGTGATCCCCCGGGAGATGATCGACGGCGACACCCGTTACTTCATCAACCCCACGGGCCGCTTTGTGGTGGGCGGTCCCATGGGCGACTGCGGCCTCACCGGTCGCAAGATCATCGTGGACACCTACGGGGGCCAGGGCAGTCACGGCGGCGGCTGCTTCTCCGGCAAGGATCCGAGCAAGGTGGACCGCAGCGCTTCGTACATGGCCCGTCACGTGGCCAAGAACATCGTGGCCGCCGGACTGGCCAAGAAATGCGAAGTCCAGATCGCCTACGCCATCGGCGTGGCCGAGCCGGTCTCCATCATGGTGGACATGATGGGCACGGGTGTCGTGCCCAAGAAACGGGTCAAGGAAATCATCCGTGAGGTTTGGGACCTGAGACCGGGAGCGATCATCGAGTACCTGGACCTGTTGCGTCCCATCTACCTGAAAACAGCGGCCTATGGCCATTTCGGCCGCATCGAGCCGGAGTTCACCTGGGAGCATACCAACATGGTGGACATCATCCGGGAAAAGGCCGGGCTGTAAACGGTTCGGGGGGTGATCGCGGGGCCCAGCCAAGGGTGAAACCGGCGCTAGACCCGGCCGCCGCTCCAGCGCAGCTTGGTCTTGAGCACATCGAAATACTGGCTGCCGGGGATCTCGATCATCTGCAGCGGTTGGGGGCTTTGGCGCACCTGGATGCAATCGCGTTCGTCGATGGCAAGCCCCACCTGGCCATCGAAGGTCAAGGCGATATCGCTGGCGCCTTTGGCGAGACGAATTTCGATGCGAACGCTGTCGGGGACGATCAGCGGCCGGTTGGTCAGGGTAAAGGGACAGATGGGGGTGAGCAGGATTCCCGGCACCCTCGGATGGAGCACGGGCCCGCCGGCGGCCAGAGAATAGGCGGTGGATCCGGTGGGGGTGGCCACGATGAGCCCGTCGGCCCGGTAGGTGGTCAGGTAGTGGTCATCAATGAACGTCTCGATGGAAGCGAGGCGGGCCAACGCGCCCTTGTTGATCACCAGATCGTTGAGCACCGTTTCCCGGGCCACCGTCCGCCCCTCGCGCACCACTTCCACCTGCAATCGCATCCGGGAACTGGTGGTGAAACCGTGGGCCAGCAGATCCTGGACCACGGCATTCATCTGCCCTTCGGCAACGGCGGCCAAGAAACCGACCTCGCCGAACTTGACCCCCAGGATGGGAATCGGCTGATCACCGATCCAGCGCCCCGCACTGAGAAAGGTGCCGTCACCGCCCAGGACCAGCACGAAAGCCAGATCAGCCGGAGCGCCGGGATCCGATTTTTCGTGCCATTGGAGATCCGGCCGGGAAACCGGATGGCGCACCACCGCTACCTGGCGTTGCGCCAGTAGCGCCGTGATCTCTTCGGCCTTGCGCTGGGCCAACGGTTCCGATTTGACGACGAGACCGATCTTCATCTGATTTTTATCACGTTCGGCGTTTCACGGGTTCATGGGGAAATGGACGGCGTCCACACGGTTTCGGCGAGGTATGCTACCGGGATCGGGGCGCAACGGCAACAGTTTTTTCCCGGCGGTTTACGCCTTGACGTTGACTTCTAAACCGTTTATATACGCCGGGAATCGATAAATCCCGTCTTGGGTCGGACAGTTGCCGCCGCCGCCAGCGTATCGGCGTCATGCCGCCGCCCCGTTCCTACCCCGTTCGCAGAACGGAACGACAGCTTTTTTAAACCAAAACACGGAGGAACTGGTCATGAAGCGTTTTGTATCGTTTACCGCCATTGTGGCCCTGGTCGCGGTGTTCGCCGGCACCGGCATCGCCGCTGATACCATCAAACTCGGTGTGGGCGGCGCCCACTCCGGCGACCTGGCCTCCTACGGGCTGCCCACCGTCAAGGCCGCTGAGCTGGTGGTCAAGGACATCAACGCCAAGGGCGGCATCCTCGGCAAGCAGGTGGAACTGGTGGTCGAAGACGACGTATGCAAACCCGAGGTGGCCACCAACACCGCCACCAAACTCGTCGACCAGGATGTGAAAGTGGTTTTAGGCCATATCTGCAGCGGCGCCACCAAAGCAGCCCTGAGCATTTACAACAAGGCCGGCGTCATCGCCATGTCGCCGTCGGCCACCAACCCGGAATTGACCCAGAGCGGTGAATATCCCTACTTCTTCCGCACCATCGCCTCCGATGACGCCCAGGCCCGTCTCGAGGTGGATTTCGCCCTGGACGTGCTCAAGTTCAAGAAGATCGCCGTCCTCCACGACAAGGGCGACTACGGCAAGGGGCTGGCCGAATTCGCCAAAAAGTTCCTCGAAGAAGATCCCCGGGGCGAAGTGGTGCTGTACGAAGGCATCACCCCCGGTGCGGTGGACTACTCGGCCGTGGTGCAGAAGATCAAGCGCACCGGCGCCGAGGCGGTGATTTTCGGCGGCTACCATCCCGAAGCCTCCAAGATCGTTACCCAGATGCGCAAGAAACGCATGGATACCGTGCTGATCTCCGATGACGGGGTCAAGGACGACACCTTCATCAAGGTGGCCGGGGAATACGCCGAAGGCGTCTACGCCACCGGCCCCAAGGACGTTTCCAAGAACCCCCTGGCCATCGCCGCCAACAAAGCCCACCAGGACACCTACGGGGCCGAACCGGGCGCCTTTTTCCTCAATGCCTACGCCGCGGCCCAGGCCTTGCTCAACGCCGTTGAAAAAGCCGGCGGCACCGAAGACATCGATGCCATCGTCAACGCGTTGCGCACCGAACCCGTGGACACCCCCCTGGGGCAGATCAAGTTCGATGAGCGCGGCGACGCCATCGGTGTCGGCTTCTCGGTGTATCAGGTCCAAAACGGTGTCTACGTCGAAGTCCAGTAATGACGGAAAGTCCTTTCATTTCCAGGGGAGGGGACACCGCCACCAGCGGGTTCTCCCCCTGGTTTTTTTGAGCCGCCCCGCCGGGTCCGCCGGCGCGAGGCGCAGCCAGGCCGAGGCTGATGGATCTGCAATATTTCGCTGAACTGTTTCTCGGGGGCCTGACCCGCGGCAGCATCTATGCCCTCATCGCCCTGGGCTACACGATGGTCTACGGGATCATCGAACTGATCAACTTCGCCCACGGCGAGATCTACATGATCGGCGCCTTCACCGGTCTGATCGTCGCCACCGTGCTCACCTTCGCCGGTTTTCCCACCCTCGCCGTGCTGGTACTGGCCTCGGTGGCCGCAGTGGTTTATTCCTCGTGCTACGGTTACACGATGGAAAAAATCGCCTACAAGCCCCTGCGCGGCGCCCCGCGGCTTTCGGCCCTCATCAGCGCCATCGGCATGTCCCTGTTTCTGCAGAACTACGTGCTGCTGGCCCAGACCTCCGACTTTCTCCCCTTTCCCAGTCTCGTGCCGGACCTGCCCTTCTGGGAGCCTTACGCCCACATCATCAGCAGCCAGGAAATCGTGATCATCAGCGTCACCGCCCTGGTGATGATCCTGCTGAACCTGCTGATCAAGTTCACCCGCATGGGCAAGGCGATGCGGGCCACCAGCCAGGACCGGGAGATGGCCATGCTCACCGGAGTGGACGTCAACCGGGTTATTTCGCTGACGTTTATCATCGGCTCGGCCACCGCCGCCCTCGGTGCGGTGCTCATCGCTTCACACATCGGGCAGATCAACTTCTACGTCGGCTTCATCGCGGGGATCAAAGCCTTCGTGGCCGCGGTGCTCGGCGGCATCGGCAGCGTGCCAGGGGCCGTGGTGGGCGCCCTGGTCCTCGGCTGGACGGAGAGTTTTTTCACCGGCTACATCTCCAGCGACTATGAAGACGTCTTTGCCTTCATCTTCCTGGTGGTGATTCTGATTTTCAAGCCGTCTGGGATCCTGGGGCGCTCGGAAACCCAGAAGGTTTAGCAGCGGAGCAAACGGTAATTTCCAATGGCGTCTCTGATCGAAATCCGAAAATCGTTCCTGGTATCGATCTGGTTCATGTTCTTGACCTTTCCCATCATGGTCATCCGGGTCAATACCGTGGAAAACGTCATCCAGTGGCGTTGGAACAACATGATCGCCGTGGGCTTGGGCAGTTTTCTGCTCTCCTTCGTCTGGCGCTACCTGATCCGCCGAAAGGAACAGGGCGTCCAGCGGCAGGAGGAAAGCACCGGTCTCCGGAGGTCGATCTTCCAACGCATCGGTGAAGACCGGCGCATTTTTCTCCCGGGCCTCACCGTGGCCGCCGTGGCGGTGGTGGTGTTTCCTTTTCTCGTCTCGATGTACCAGGTCAACATCATGACCACGGCCTTCATGTACATCATGCTGGGGCTGGGACTGAACATCGTGGTGGGGGTGGCGGGTCTCCTGGACCTGGGCTACGTGGCCTTTTACGCCGTGGGCGCCTACACCTACGCCCTGCTCAACTACCATTTCGGCCTCAGCTTCTGGATCTGCCTGCCCATCGGAGCCGGTTTGGGCGCCGTCTTCGGCATTCTGTTGGGCTTTCCCGTGCTGCGGCTCCGGGGCGACTACTTGGCCATCGTCACCCTCGGCTTCGGTGAAATCATCCGTCTGGTGCTGGAAAACTGGAACGAGTTTTCCTTCGGCCCCAGCGGTATCGCCAATATTCCCCGGCCCGGTCTATTCGGGGTGGCCTTCTCCCTGGAAGCCCACAGCCGTTACATCTACTTCATCGTGGTGATCCTGGCGATCTTTACCATTTTCATGGTCAACCGCCTTCAGAATTCACGCATCGGCCGGGCCTGGCTCGCCCTGCGCGAAGATGAAATCGCCTGCCAGGCCATGGGGGTGGACAAGACCCGCACCAAGCTCACCGCCTTCGCCCTCGGCGCCACCTGGGCAGGCCTGGCCGGCGTGGTCTTTGCCGCCAAGACCACTTTCATCAATCCGGCCAGCTTCACCCTCTGGGAGTCCATCAACATCCTGTGTATCGTGGTCCTGGGCGGCATGGGCTCCATCACCGGCGTCGTTCTCGGGGCACTGGTACTGGTCCTTTTGCCCGAGTACCTGCGGGCCTTCGCCGAGTACCGTATTCTGACCTTCGGCGTCGTTTTGGTGCTGATGATGGTCTTCAGGCCCGGCGGCATCGTGAGCAACGTGCGCCGTACCTACCAGTTCGAAGGCCCTGACAGCGGGGACAAGTAGATTGACACCGACGGAAACACCGATTCTCAAAGTCGATGGAATGAGCATGGATTTTGGCGGCCTGAGGGCCGTGGATCGCCTCGATCTGGAAATCCACTGCGGGGAAATCGTGGCCCTCATCGGCCCCAACGGCGCCGGCAAGACCACCTTTTTCAACTGCATCACCGGTATCTATACCCCCACCGCGGGCGATATCCGCATTCATCCGCCCGGCCGTGAGACCAAACGTATCAACGGCCTGAAGCCCAACCGGGTCACCGAACTCGGGCTGGCGCGCACCTTCCAGAACATCCGCCTTTTCCACCAGATGACGGTGCTGGAAAACGTGATGATCGGCCGCCACTGCCGGCTGCGCTCCGGGATTCCCGGAGCGGTGTTCCGCCCCCCCCATACGGTGAAAGAAGAGCGCCAGGCGGTGATGGACAGCTATCGGATCCTGGAAAAAATCGGTCTGGAGCGTTTTGTCAACGATTTGGCCAAAAACCTGCCCTACGGTGCCCAGCGGCGCCTGGAAATCGCCCGCGCCCTGGCCACCGAACCCTTTCTGCTGCTGCTCGACGAGCCTGCGGCGGGGATGAACCCCCACGAAACCCATGAGCTGGACCAGTTGATTCTGCGCCTGCGGGAGACCGAAAACGTTTCGATCCTGCTCATCGAACACGATATGAAGCTGGTGATGAGCCTCTCGGATCGCATCTACGTAATGGATTACGGCCGGAAAATCGCCGAGGGCACGCCGCGGCAAATCAAGAACGATCCGGCGGTCATCAAAGCCTATTTGGGCGAGGAATACGTGGCCTGAGAAAGAGTTGGCGAAAAACGCATGCTTCAGATCGAAGATATCAAAACCTACTACGGCAGCATCCAGGCGCTGAAAGGCATCAGCCTTGAAATCAGCGCCGGTGAGATCATTTGCCTCATCGGCGCCAACGGCGCCGGCAAATCCACCACCTTGATGAGCATCTGTGGCGTCGTGCCGCCACGCACCGGCCGCATCGTCTTCGAGGGGCGCGAGATCCAACATCTGCCCAGCAACCGCATCGTGGAGCTGGGCATCGTGCAAGTCCCGGAAGGCCGGCGTATCTTCCCCTACCTCACCGTGGCGGAAAACCTCGACATGGGCGCCTTTTTAAGAAGGGACAAGGCCGCCATCGAGCAGGACATCGACTACATCTACGAGCTGTTTCCCATCCTGGCCAAGCGGCGCCACCAGGCCGGCGGCACCCTTTCCGGCGGCGAGCAGCAGATGCTGGCCATCAGCCGCGCCCTCATGGCCCGTCCCCGGCTGCTGCTCCTCGACGAGCCGTCCCTGGGGCTCGCCCCTTTGGTGGTGCGCCAGATCTTTGAGATCATCGCCAAGATCAACCGCGAAAACAACACCACCATCTTCCTGGTGGAGCAGAACGCCAACCTGGCCCTCCAAGTCGCCCACCGCGGCTACGTGATGGAGACCGGCCGCATCACCCTCTCCGACAGCGCAGCCCACCTTCTGGCCAATGAAGACGTGAAAAGAGCCTATCTGGGAATCTGACCGCCAGTTTCAGGGAAGTCCCTGCTGCAAGGCCCGCAGCCGCCGGCTCACCTTCACCGGGTAAGCGGCCGGGGCATCGAGGCCGCGGTATCCCTCGTCCAGGGCATCCAACTGCCGCCGGCAGCGCTGGCGGATCACCTCCAGCGACGGCAGCGGCGCACAGGGCCGCCCTTCAACCATCACCGTCTCCAGCAACGGCTGGCCGTCCTCGATGCATTCATCGGCGGTGCCGAGGATATCCTCAACGATTCGGCCGGTCCCGTCCGTGCATCGGAACACCTGCTTTTCCCCCCCCAGGGTCTCTTTGCCCGGTGAACGCTTGTGAATCGGCCGGCCCTGGAAAGCCACCATCTTGTAGACGATGTCCAAAAACGGCATGTCTGCCGCCACCCCGGCCTTGGTTCCCACCCCGAAAGCGTCGATGGCGGCCCCGGCGGCCAGCGCAGCGGCGATCTTGAATTCGTCGAACCCGCTGCTGGCGAAGATCTTTACCCCGGACAGCCCCGCCTCGTCGAGGACGGCCCGCACCTGCCGGCTCAAGGCGACCATGTCGCCGCTGTCCAGCCGTACCCCCTGGAGCCGGTGGCCGGATGCGGCCATGTCCCTTCCCACCCGGGCGGCGATGCGGGCCCCGGCCACCGTGTCGTAGGTATCGATGAGAAACACCGACGTGTCCGGAAAAACCTCGGCATAGGCCCGAAAAGCGGCCTCTTCGTCGGCAAAGGCGGTGACGAACGAATGGGCCATGGTCCCTGAAACGGGAATCCCGTAACGCTTTCCGGCCAATACGTTGCTCGTGCCGGCGAAGCCCACGATGTGGCAAGCCCTGGCAAAGGCCATGCCGGCGTCCTGCCCCTGGGTGCGCCGCAGGGCGAAATCCACCAGCGGCCGGCCACCGGCGGCCAGCATGCAGCGGGCCGCCTTGCTGGCCAGCATCGTGTGGAGACCGAGGGTGTTGAGGATATAGGTCTCCAGGAGCTGGGCCTCCAGGATCGGCGCGGTGACCTCCAGCAGCGGCTCGTCGGGGAAAAAGACCGTCCCCTCGGGCAGGGCGCGCACCGTGCCGGTAAACCGCACTTCGGGCAGATGGTCGAGGAAGGCCTGGGGGAAAATGTCGATCCGCCTCAGGTAGTCGATATCGCTGGACCGAAAACGGAAATCGGCCAGTTCTGTCAATACCGGTGCCAGGCCGGCGGCCACGAGGAACTTCCGGGGCAGTCCCGCTCCGCGCACGGAGACGGAAAAGGTCGCCGTGCCGGAAACCTCATGGGCCCGGTAGCCGGCGGCCATGGTCAGTTCATACAGGTCGGTGAACAGCGGTAACACCGCACGGTGGTCGGAAAACCCGGAATCGATGGGGCCGGTGGGCATACTTCACCTGATCCTTGTCTGATGGTTTATCCACTCGCCGGTTCAGGTCGGAGAGGTCAAACTACTTCGGCGCCGTAGAGCTGTTTCATACGCCGCAGCGCAAAGGCGTGCATCTCGGGGTCGAAATCCGCCACCCCGGCCGCCGGAACCCGGATGCGGTAATCCCGGTTGGCCAGACCGCCCACGGTGTCCATGACGCAGATCGAGGTGCAAACCCCCACCACCTCCACCGTCTCCACCCCGGCATTCTTTAGCACCTGTTCGAGATCGGTGCCATAGAAACCGCTGTAGCGCGTCTTGGTAATCACGGTCTCGCCTGGTTTCGGCGCCAACTCGGCGACGATCCGGGCCCCCCGGGTGCCGGCGATGCAGTGGGGGGGAAACTTCTCGAACTCCTTGTCATCCGGCGCATGGGCATCGGCGAGGAAAATTACCGGATTCCCCGCCTGGCGATGCGCTTGGAGGCGCCGGGCCACAACGGGAACGATGGCCCGGGCGGTTGGCCCGCAGTCCAGGGCACCGTTTTCCTCGATGAAATCGTTGAGCATGTCCACCACGATCAGCGCCTCGCCCCCCATGGCATCCTCCAGCGTCTTGATTCGGATTTGCGAAACCGGCGGCTTCCCCCAGGGACGAGCACCGCCGCCATCCGGGAAAGAAGGCCAAGCCAAAGAAAAAATAAAATAGAACCTCGAAGATAAAAAGGCAACTCGCACAACAAACAGTGCGCCTTGACACCCTCCCCCGCCCACGGGTAAAAAGACGCGCCTGGTCACATCGCCACCGTCGCCGGCGCGCCAATCAACCCGCATCCGCCGAGACGGAAAGGATTCTCTTGACGCCAACGCCTCTGTTTCCCCGCTACCATGGCATCGTGGATGATGTCGCGGCCTTCGAGGCCGCCTGTCTTAGCCCCCTGCCCCATTTCTTCTGGACCAACCCCTTGCGCACCACGCCATGCCGGCTGACACAGCGGCTCCAGGCGGATGGATTCCAGGTCCGGCCCCTGCCCTGGCATCCGGCCGCATTCCGAATCCCCGCTCACCAGACGGGGCTGGGTCGCCACTGGACCTACCTGGCCGGCCACTTCCAGATCCAGGAGGCCAGCGCCATGGTGCCGGCCCTGGTGCTGGCCCCGGCGCCGGATCACCGGGTCCTGGACCTTTGCGCCGCACCGGGCAACAAGACGGTTCAGTGCGCCGTGGCGATGAACAACCGCGGCACCGTGGTGGGCAACGACCTGGTCTGCGGACGCCTCAGCCCTCTGCGCCAGAGCATCGACCGGCTCGGGCTCTTCAACGTCACCATCACCTGCCACGACGGGGTCAATTACCCGCCCCGCACCGGCCCTTTCGACCGGATCCTGGTGGACGCCCCCTGCTCCTGCGAGGGGACCTCCCGCCGCGCCACAAAGCGCTCGGGGGGCCAGCCGTCTCCCCATCTGCGATTTCAGCACAAACAGATCCTGCTGTTGTCCCAGGCGGTGCGCCGATGCCGGGTGGGCGGACGGATTCTCTACAGCACCTGCACCTACGCCCCCGAAGAGAACGAGGCGGTGGTGGATGCCGTTTTGAGGCAGTTCAGCGGCCGGCTGGCCATGGTGCCGTTCGAGGTGGCGGGCCTCCGTACCAGTGAGGGACTCACCCGGTGGCAGCAGACAGCCTTTTTACCGGAAGTGGCCGCCGCCCGACGCATCTGGCCCCATCACAACGACACCGGCGGTTTCTTCCTCGCCTTGCTCGAGCGCACCGATGGTTCCGAGGACGATCCGGTACCGGGGTTTATCGACGAAAAACGTCAGAAACCGGGAGGTTTCCAACACCTCAGCGCACGCCGGAGCGACGTTCTCAGGATGATGGCCCACCGCTTCGGCATCCCCCCGGGCGTCTGGGACGGACTGGTTTTCCTGGAAAACAACGCCCAGGTGGGATTTCTGGCAACCCACGACCACCGGCCGCCGGATCTTGCCGAGCAGAGCAGCGGGTTGAAATGCGTTCACCTGCGCCCCCGCTACCCCATCCTTACCACCGGAGCGGCCGCCGCCTTCGGCCCCCTGGCCACGGCAAACCGCATCGCCCTCAGCGCCGAACAAAGGGATGCCTACCTCAGTCGGCTGGCGTTCACGCCATCGGCCGAACAATTGGCAGCTTGCCACGGTACCGGCTACGTGTTGCTGTGCTGGCAGGAGACGGTTCTGGGACTGGGCTTTTACGGGGCGGATCAGGGCCAGGTCGCCAGCCTCTTTCCCAAGAGCATGGCGCTTTCCGGTGTCAGTCCGGATTAGGCGGGAACGGTGATACCGAGACGCTTGATCTTGCGCCGCAGGGTGTTCTTGTCGATCCCCAGCTCTCGGGCCGTGGCCACCCGCCGGTTTCCGTTGCGTTGCAGGGCCAACTCGATGGCGCGTTTTTCGATCTCCCGGAGGGTCAGCCCCACCGCTGGCAGCCCAAGGTTGGGCTCGGGCAGGATCTGATCGGGCAGATGGTGAAGCTCGATCCGGCCCGTGGGACAGAGCACCACCGCCTGTTCGATGGCGTTTTTCAGTTCCCGCACGTTACCTGGCCAGTGGTAGGCCATGAGGGCCGCCAGTGCATCGGAGGAAATGCCGCCCACCTTGCCGGGCCGGATCTGATTGAAATGCTCGATGAAACGATCCACCAACAGCGGAATGTCCTCCCGACGTGCCGACAACGGCGGCAGGTGGATCCGGATGACATTGATGCGAAAGAAGAGATCCTGCCGAAAACGACCGTCTTCGACCCGAGCGCCCAGATCGCGATGGGTGGCGGTGATGATGCGGGCGTTGGTGGGCACGCAACGGGTGGACCCCAGGGGCTCGTAGACCCGGTCTTCCAGTACCCGCAATAACCGGCTCTGCACCACCGGTGAGATGTCTCCGATCTCGTCGAGAAAGATCGTGCCGTTTTCGGCCCGGGCGAAGCGTCCCGGCTTGTCCTTGCGCGCGTCGGTGAAAGCCCCCGCCTTGTAACCGAACAGTTCCGACTCGCAGAGGGTGTCGGGCAGGGCGCCGCAATTGACCGCCACAAAAGGCCCCTTGCGCTGGGGACTGTGGTGATGAATGGCCCGGGCCACCAGCTCCTTGCCCGTCCCGGAGGCCCCCTGGATCAGCACGGTGCTGCCGCTCTCGGCGATGCGCGGCAGGATATCGAAGATCCGCTGCATCTTCTCGTTCTTGCTCACGATGTCGTCGAAGGCGGGCTGGCGCTGAAGCGCCTGGCGGAGCCGGTGTTCCGTGGTGAGATCGCGAAAGGTTTCCACCCCGCCAATCAACTCGCCGTTGCTGTTTTTCAGCATGGCGGCATTGACGTTGACCGGAATCCGCCGGTCATCCCTGCCGAGAATCTCAACCGGCCGATTGACGATGGCCTGGCCGGTGGCCATGACCTGGGCCAGCAGACATCCCTTGTCGCAAACACTGGTCCGAAACACCTCGCGACACAATTTCCCCATGGCTTGGCGCCGGTCGAGCCCGGTAATCTTCTCGGCAGCGCGGTTGAAAGAGGTGACCCGAAAGTCCAGATCCACGGTGAAGACTCCTTCGGCGATGCTGTCGAGAATGATCTGGTTTGGCCGGGTCGCCTGGATCGAATGGGGGCTCATCGCCGCATCCTCATCAGGAAAAACAACTCCCTCCCCGCATCATTTCGGTATCTTAAAAAAGCAACGATGGCAGGGAGAATCGCTGATCGGCTGAAATTGTTTTCCATTCTACTAGTTGATTGAGCAAAAACGCGCCAAGGGAACCAAATGTTTCTTTTAATCGGTAAATCGGGTACGGATTGTTCCCTAAAGAACTATCCTAATTTTAATTATTTTTTAAAAATTAGGAAATATCTAATATTTAAGGATAGATAGATAAGCAACAAAAACCTGGCATATTCATTGCTGGATTATAGAGTTTTCAGAATTTAATGAATCCTACTTATCGCAATCAGCGCCAATTTTCTACACTTAAAAGGATGAGGAGGTGGACATGCACCCGCATCGTATCGTTTGCACAACGTTCGCCATGATCGTCGCCATTCTGACCTTCGGGGTGGCCGGCGCCCAGGAGATCACGGAGTGCTTCTACCTGAAAAGCCTCCATTACACCGCACGGGGGATGGAGTACTGGTACGAAGCGGAACAGGGGGGCCTGGAAACTCTCACGGGGGTTCCCTACGACCAACTCGGCTGTAAGGGGTGCCACAACGGCGGTTGCGACGTTTGCCACAAGGCCGAGACCGCCCGGGGCGACTGCAAGGTGGCCGAGTATTCCAAGGATGCAGCCAACAAAATGAGCATGTGCCTCAATTGTCATGCCCGGGAAAAATCCATGATCGCCATCGATCACAAGGCCCAACAGGACGATGTCCACATCGCCCAGGGGATGGTGTGTACCGACTGTCATTCGGCCCGGGAAATGCACGGGGACGGCACTGAATACCTGTCCCTGAAACAGCCCGGCGCCATGGAAACCCAGTGCGAAGACTGCCATGACGAGGTCAAACCCACCGAGGCGCACACCGTGCACAAGGACCGGCTCGACTGCAAGGCCTGTCACGTGCGTCACGTCGTCTCCTGCACCAACTGCCATTTCGACACCATGGTGGAAAAGGGGGAACGCAAGGCACGGCCGGTGCATGACTGGGTTTTCTTGATGAACTATGAAGACAAGGTCTCGTCGGCCAACATGCAAACCTTCGTGGTGGGAAAAGACAAGACCTTCCTGATGTTCGCGCCCCACATGAGCCATTCGATCATGAACCCGGGGCGGGGTTGCGACGCCTGCCACGGGACCGAAATCGTCGACCAGGTGCGCAAGGGCGCACTGAGACTGACCTGGACCAAGGACGGCAAGCTGGAAAGCCTCAAGGGCGCCATCCCGGTGGTGGACGGCGTGGACTACCAGTGCGCCTATGACAACTTCGTGGACGGCAAGTGGGTACCCATCGCCAATCCGGCCAAGCCCCCTGTCCATTACGTGGGTTACGGCACCCCGCTGAGCAAGGAGCAGCTGGCCAAGATGGCGGAAAAACATGAAACCCATCCGGTGACCATCCCGCAGTCCAAACAGTAATCCCAGCCTCCCTCCAAAAGAAAAGCACCCGCAGTTCCGGGGTGCTTTTCTTTTTTAAACCCGCCATACCGCAACAGCGATCAAGGCCCCGTCTTCAGATCCTTCAACGTATCAAGGGCGGTCAGCGTCAGGGGGCATCCCAGCACCGATGCGAAATGGCGGGCCAGACGCCGGCGCGCCGTGTTCATGGAAACACCGATGCCGCCCTGGGCGGCCAGAGAGGTCATCGCCACCCCGGCCAGCCCGCAGGGATGAATCCAGGAAAAGGGAGTCAGATCCAGATCGACGTTGAGGGCCAGACCGTGAAAACTCACCCCGTGACGCACGGCCAGGCCGATGCTGCCCAGTTTTTTCTCCCCCACCCAGACCCCGCGATTACGCGCGTCCCGGTCAGCCACGATCCCGAAATCGGCCGCGGTGTCGATCATGATCTGCTCCAGGGCGGTCACCAGCTCTCGAACCCCGATACCGAGCGTCTTCAGGTCGAGGATCGGGTAGACCACCAGCTGCCCGGGGCCGTGGTAGGTGATCAATCCGCCGCGTTCCGCCGCCGCCACCACGATTCCCGCCTTGGTCAATCGGTCCCGGGGCACGATGAGATCCTCCAGGCCGCCGCGTCGCCCCAGGGTGAAGACCGGGGCATGCTCCAGCATCAGTACCACGTCGCTGTCCAGCCGCCCGTCGATGCGGCCGGCCACCAGCCGGTGCTGCAAGGCCAAGGCCTCGGTGTAAGGCATCGGCGGCAGGTCGACGAGAAGGCACGGCCTTCCTCGATCCGCCGCCGGAGCCGTCATCCGATGAGGCATGGCTTGCGGGCCGCCAACACCTCGTCCAGCCGGCGCACCTTGGTGCGGTGGGGGGCGCTGTGGACCGTTTCCGGTTCCGTGCGGGCCTCTTCGGCGATGGCCTGCATGGCCGCCACGAAGCAGTCCAGATCCGCCTTGGACTCGGTCTCGGTGGGCTCGATCATGATGGCCCCGTGAACCACGAGGGGAAAGTAAATCGTGGGCGGGTGAAACCCGTAGTCCATCAGCCGCTTGGCCATATCCAGGGTCGTCACCTTGAAAGGGGCCTGATCCGCGTCGGAAAAGACGCACTCGTGCATGCAGGGCCGGTCGTAAGCCAGGTGGAAATCCTTCTTGAGCCTTTCCTTCACGTAGTTGGCGTTGAGGACCGCCAGCTCGCTGGCCCGACGCAGCCCGTCGGCGCCCATGGAACGGATGTAGCTGTAGGCCTTGACCATCACCCCGAAATGGCCGTGAAAGGCGCCCATGCGCCCGATGCTGAGGGGGCGATCCGCCTCCAGGTGAAACCGCTCGCCCGCCTTGGCCACCCGGGGAACGGGGAGATACGGTTCGAGCCGGCGGCGGACGCAGATGGGCCCGCTGCCCGGCCCGCCGCCGCCGTGGGGCGTGGCAAACGTCTTGTGCAGGTTGAGGTGAATCACGTCCACCCCGATGGCGCCCATGTCCACGATGCCCATCACGGCGTTGAGGTTGGCCCCGTCGGCGTAGACCAGTCCCCCCTTGTCGTGCACGATGGCGGCGATCTCCCGGATGTGGGTCTCGAAGAGGCCCAGGGTGTTGGGGTTGGTCACCATGATGCCGGCGGTCTCCTCGTCCATGACGGCCGCGATGGCCGACGGCTCCAGAACCCCCTCGGGGCCCGAGGCCACCGCCACGGGCCGGTAGCCGCAGAGGGCCGCCGAAGCCGGGTTGGTGCCGTGGGCCGTATCGGGAATGATGATCTTGGAACGCTGGTGCCCCTGGTGTTGGTGATGGGCATGGATCACCAGCATCCCGGTCAGCTCCCCATGGGCCCCGGCCGCCGGCTGCAGCGACACGGCATCCATCCCGGTGATGGCGGCCAAGTCCCTCTCCAGCTCCCAGATCAACTGCAAGGCGCCCTGGCACAGGGGGGCGGGCAGCAGGGGATGGGCCGCGGCGAATCCTTTCAGGGCGGCCTGACGCTCGTGGGTCTTGGGATTGTATTTCATCGTGCACGAGCCCAGGGGATAAAATCCGGTATCCACCCCGTAGTTCCAGGTGGACAGGCGGGTGAAGTGGCGCACCAGATCCACCTCGCTCAGGTCGGGAAAATCCGGTCCATCCCCGCAGAGTTCCGGATCCATGGGGCTTGGCGGCACATCGGCGGCCGGCAGTGAAGCGCCCCGGCGCCCGGGACGGCCCCGCTCCCAGAGCAGCGGTTCATTCAAAATCAGTCCGGTGGTACCCAGGGGTGCCCTCATCGGCTCACCTCCTTGACCAGCCGGTCCAGGTCCTGGCGGCTGGCGGTTTCCGTGGCGCACAGCAGGTAGCCGCCTTCCAGTTCGGGATAGTAGCGCGCCAGCGGCAGTCCGGCGACGATCCCGGCCTCTTGCAGCCGCCGGTACACCGGCTCGAAGCTGGCCCCGAAGTCCACCACGAACTCGTTGAAGGTGGCCCGGGAAAAGGGGATGCGGTGGCCGGCGGCGGCCAAGGCCTGCTTGAGATACGCCGCCTTGTCATGGTTGAGGACGGCCAGCTCGCGGAAGCCGGTCTTGCCCAGGGCCGCCATGTACATGACGGCCCGCAGAGCACAGTGGCTGTTGTTGGTGCAGATGTTGCTCGTGGCCCGCTCCCGGCGGATATGCTGTTCCCGGGTGGCCAGGGTAAGTACAAACCCCTGGCGGCCTTCCTGATCCACCGTCTTTCCCACCAGTCTCCCCGGCAGGCTGCGCATGTGGACCTGGCGGGTGCCGAGCATTCCCAGTCCGGGGCCGCCGAAGCTGCGCGCCAAGCCGAGGCTCTGTCCCTCGCCGGCCACGATCTCGGCCCCCTGGCTGGCGGGGCTTTTCAGCAGCCCGTAGGCCAGAGCCTCGGTGAACCCGGCCACCAACATGGCCCCGACCCCATGGGCCGTTGCCGCACCGGCGGCCAGGTCCTCGATGCAGCCGAAGAAGTTGGGCGATTGGAGCGCCACGGCGGCCAGGTCCCCCTCACCCGCCACAGCGGACAGATCGGTGGTCCCGTCCGACCGATACGGCAGCTCGACGATTTCGTAGCCGGCGGGGTGCAGATAGGTGGCGACCACCTGGCGGTAGTGGGGATGAATCAGCCGGGAGACGGCCACCCGCCGGCGGTCGGTCTTGCGGATGGCCATGAGCAGGGCCTCGGCCAATGCCGTGGCGCCATCGTAGTGGGAAGCGGTGGCCACTTCGGTGCCCATGAGGTGGCAGGCCAGGGTCTGGTATTCGTAGATGGCCTGCAAGGTCCCCTGGCTGATCTCGGGCTGATAGGGAGTGTAGGCGGTGAGAAACTCGCTGCGGCCGGCCAAAGCGTCCACCGCCGCCGGAATGAAGTGATCGTAGCTGCCGGCCCCCAGGAACACCTTGACCTCAGGGGCCACGGCCGTTCGGGCCGCCAGCCTGTCCATCCGCTCATCCAGCGCCCACTCGCTCAGGGCCTCCGGCAGATTTAAATCGCTCTGGCGCCGGCATGACGGCGGGATGGATAAAAACAGTTGATCGAGGCTCTCGACCCCGACCACCCCCAGCATCTCTTGGATCTCTTCGGGTGTATGCGGCAGGTATCGCATGGCGCCCCCTTTTCCGATTTTAGGGGTTTTTCCGGTTTTACCGAATTTTTCCGGTCGGATGCCTATTGTTCAGTGACGCGGCTCATCCGCCCAGGGCTTTCAGATACGCCGCCCGGTCCATCAGCGCCGCCACCTCGGCGACATCGGTCACCTTGACCTCGATCATCCATCCCTGGCCGTAGGGATCGGTGTTCACCAGCTCCGGCGCCTCGGCCAGTTGTTCGTTGACCGCCGTCACTTCCCCGCCCACCGGCATATACAGCGATGAAACGGCCTTGACCGACTCCACCGTGCCGAACTCTTCCCCCTTGGTCAAACGACGCCCCACCGCCGGGAGCTCGACATAGACGATATCCCCGAGCTGATCCTGGGCATAGTCGCTGATGCCGATCCGGGCGGCGTCCTCCGAGGGCCGCAGCCATTCATGGTCCTCCGCATAACGAACGTCCTCAGGCAGGTTCAGCGCGTCGATCTCTTTCATGGGCCATCTCCTTTCGGCTCGCTTTAAAAATGGTCATCCCCACATCTGGGTCATGGGCCGCCGGGCCGTTCGATCCGGCCGGATGTCGGCCGTCACCACCACCTCGATGCGGCGCCGGCCGTCCTCCAGCACCAACGGCGTGCCGGCCGGCAACGGCTTCCGCACCCGCACGAACCCACAACTCAACCCCTTGGGATCGAAGCCCTCGGGCCGCCCGGGACTGGCCAGGCTCACGATTCGGCCCTCCACCCACCCGATGGCCGTATCCGTGGCACAGGTGAGTACGACACCGATGGATCGGCCCCTCTCGTCCAGCACCCGGGTATCGGGTCCCGTTCCCACCTTGCGCGGATCGCGCCCCACAAAGGCCAGGGTGTGGGGCGCGCCGGCCGCCCCTTCCAGCAAGGCGGCGGCGCCGATGAAATCCTTGGTGAAGGTCCGTCCATCCGCCGCAAGGGGCAGGGCGAAAAACCAGGGGTGGTGAATGAAGAGCCAATCGCCGATGTCCTGGTGACTCAGGGGCAGCACGGCGCCGGCGCGCAGGGAATCCCGAGCCGCCAGGCCGCAGGGGATCAGCCCGTACTCGGCGCCGGCGGTCAGCAGCCGATCCCAGAGGCCCGGGGCTCGATCCGGCGCCACAAACAGCTCGAAACCGAATTCACCGGTGTATCCGGTGCGGGAGAGCAGCAGGGGCGTGCCGTCGTCCAGTAGGACCACTTCGGCGTCCGGATGGCGCGGGTCGAAATGGCCTTTGAAGGCGAAGTACCCCAGCCCCTGAAAGGCCCTTTCCGGGGCCTCCAGCAAACGCCCCAGGATCCGGGCCGAGGCCGGGCCCTGCAAGTCGAGCTTGGCCACCTGATCGCTGAAATCGCTGACAAGGGGACCGGCGGCATCGGCCACTGCCACCAGGTGCCCGGCCACCGTGGGGCCCATCCCGGCATTGACCACCACGAAAAAATCTTCCGGTCCTCTGCGGCAGACGATGGCGTCATCGATGACGTGCCCCCGGGGGTTCAAAAAGGCCCCGTAGGCACAGCGCCCGTCGGCCAACGGCCCGCCGCCGGCCCCGGCCCGGTCCAGATCCTTGGAAAAGGTGCGTTGCAGGAGGGCATGGGCGCCTAAACCGACCACGGTGACCACCGCCATGTGGCTGGTATCGAACAAACCGGCGCCCATGATCACGGCACGATGCTCCCGACGCATGCCGGCCGGATACCACAGGGGCATGCGGTAGCCTCCGAAATCGCCCATGTTGGCCCCGGCGTCCCGATGACGGGGGTAAAGCACGGTGGTTCGCGGATCCGAGTTCATGCCGCCTCCTTCCCCTGGAGCGGTTAAAGGATGTAGGGCACCTTGAGGTGGTAGCCCTTGTAAACGACGAAGGTTTCCACGCTTTGCACCCCCTCGAGGCGGGCCACGTCTTCGGTGTAGAATTCCAGCAGGCCAAAGCCTTCCTTCAACAGGACCACCAGGATCAAATCGAAGCGGCCGGTGACCACGGCCACCGACACCACCCCGCGCAGCCGGCTGAATTCTTCACCCT
>JAQVTF010000083.1 GCA_028700185.1 Desulfobacteraceae bacterium
CGGGGGTTTTTCGGGCCACCACGGCGGAACTGCCCGCCATGCAGGCCCTGCTGGAGGGCGGCAAGAAACGGCTCCGGTTGGATCGGGACCGGTTCAATGTGCTTTCGCTGTGCTGCGAGGAGGTCTTTTGCCACATGGTGGGGGGTAATCGGGAAGACAAGGACCGTTCTCTCACCCTGAGGGTTTCAAAGACCGAGGAAGGCTATTTCACGGAAATGGTCTGTGGACACAAGATGGACGACATCAACAATTTCGTGGTGCCGGAAAGTTTTTTCCAGGCGACACCCGAGGAGCTCGATCAGTTGGGACTGATCCTTTTTTCAAAGTTCGCCCATGATGTGAAGCACATCGAAATCTCGGGCTATTCATACATCTCCTTTCTGGTTTGAGGATACGCGACTCCGGGCGGTTTCCGGCGCGAGAAGCGCAAAGTGCGGAGCACCGCCCCCAGGGCCGGGATACCTCGTCAAAGGATGCCATGTTCAGCTTTCAACTTACCGCCCGATCCAGCGAGGGACGCGCCCGGGCCGGCCGCATCACCACGCGCCACGGGGACATTGAGACCCCCATCTTCATGCCGGTGGGCACCCGGGCCTCGGTGAAGGCCCTGGCCCCCGACGACCTGACGGCCTGCGGGGCCCGGATCATCCTCGGCAACACCTACCACCTCTATCTGCGCCCCGGCTGCGAGGTGATTTCCGGCTTCGGCGGCCTGCACCGATTCATGGGCTGGAACGGACCGATTCTCACCGATTCGGGGGGGTTCCAGGTCTTTTCCCTCGCCAGGCTTTCCAAGGTGGACGAGGCGGGCTTCGCCTTCCAGTCCCATATCGACGGGTCGCGGCATCTGCTCACGCCCGAGACCTCCGTGGCGGTCCAGGTCTGTCTGGACAGCGACATCATCATGTGCCTGGACCAGTGCATCGGGTATCCGGCCGAAGCGCCCGAGGCGGAGGCGGCCCTGGCGCTCACCGGCCGCTGGGCCCGGCGCTGTCAAAAGGCCTGGCAAGAGACGGCGCGGCCGGAAAACGCCCTTTTCGGCATCGTGCAGGGCGGCATGTTCGAGAACTTGCGTCGGCGCAGCGCGGCGGACCTGGTGGCGCTTGACTTGCCGGGCTACGCCGTGGGGGGGCTCAGCGTGGGTGAGCCCAAGGAACTGATGCACGCCATGGCCGATTTTACCCTGCCGCTGCTGCCGGCGGACAGGCCGCGCTACGTCATGGGCGTGGGCACCCCGGCGGACCTGGTGGAGATGACGGGGATGGGGGCGGACATGTTCGACTGCGTCATGCCGACGCGAAACGCGAGAAACGGTCAGCTCTTCACCCGCTTCGGGACCCTCAACATCGCCAATGCCCGCTTTCGCGACGACCCCGGCCCCATCGAGGCGGGCTGCACCTGCTACACCTGCCAGCGCTTTTCCCGCGCCTACCTGCGTCACCTGTACATGAGCAGGGAGATTCTGGTATACCGGTTGAACACCATCCATAACGTGCATTATTATCTAAATTTGATGCGCCGGATGCGCCGGGCCATCGTCGAGGACCGTTTCGAGGCCTTCCGACGCTCTTTTTACGCCGAGCAAGAAGGGGAAAACCCCTGAGATGGGTATTTATGGCATCATCCCGCGTGAATCCGCCGCTCAAGGCGCTGGAACCCGACGGGGCCGAGAAGATTGATCTGGTCGGCTCCCGGGCGAGGGGCGAAGTCGACGCGTTGAGCGACATCGACCTCGTGTTGATGAAACGCACCAATGAGGCTGAAAAGGAAAGGAAGACAACCGATGAAAGAAAGAGTTCAGGCGGTGTTGGACAAGATCCGGCCGGCGCTGCAGGCCGACGGCGGGGACGTGGAACTGGTGGACGTGGTGGACGGCGTCGTGAAGGTGCGGTTGCAAGGGGCCTGCAAGGGCTGCCCCATGAGCCAGATGACGCTGCGCAACGTCATCGAGCGGGTGATCAAGAAGGACATCCCCGAAGTCAAGGCGGTGGAGCCGGCGTGAACCAACCGGCCGGAAACGAAACTTCCACGTTGTTCATCCGAGGACTCGGATGCGGTTGCGGCGGTGATGGGATTTTCCCGCCCGCGGCCCTTTCACCTCATTTCCCCGAATCATTTGGAGCCTTTCTGAAATGACCATTTCCAAGAAGATGGAAGGATTCATCACCAAGTCGTCCTGGATTCGCAAGATGTTCGAAGAAGGCGGCCGGCTCAAGGCCCTTCACGGCGCGGACAAGGTTTACGACTTTTCCCTGGGCAATCCCAACCTGCCGCCGCCGGAACATTTCAGCCGGGTACTCATCGAAACGGTGACCACCTGCGGCCCCGACAGCCATTGCTACATGCCCAACACCGGCTATCCGGATGTCTGTCGCGCCATCGCCGACTACCTGAGCCGCGAACAACAGACCCCCGTCGGTGCCGGTGACGTCATCATGACCTGCGGGGCCGCCGGGGCCCTGAACGTGGTACTCAAGGCGGTCCTGGATCCCGGCGACGAAGTGTTGTGCCCGGCGCCGTATTTCGTGGAGTACGGGTTTTACGCCGACAACCACGGCGGGGTGCTCAAGACCGTGCCCACCCGGCCCGATTTCACCCTGGACCTGGAGGCCATGGCCGCCGCCATCGGTCCCCGGACCAAGGTGGTGCTGATCAATTCGCCCAACAACCCCACCGGCCAGATCTACAGCGCGGAAAGCCTGGCGGCCCTGGCCGGAATCCTGAAGGAGAAAAGCGCCGCCCTGGGGCGTAGCCTCTATCTTGTCTCCGATGAGCCCTACCGCAAGATCACCTACGACGGCGCCGTGGTGCCGAGCATTTTTGCCGCCTACCCCGACACGGTGATTTGCACCTCCTACTCCAAGGACATTTCGATTCCCGGCGAACGGCTCGGGTTCGCCGCCGTCAACCCCGCCGCCGGTCATCACCGGGACCTGCTGGGGGCCATGACCCTGGCCAACCGGATCCTGGGATTCGTCAACGCCCCGGCGCTGATGCAGCGGGTCGTGGCCGCCATGCAGGGGGCCAGCGTGGACATCGGCCAGTACGCCCGCAAGCGGGAGCTGCTCTGCGACGGACTGGCGGCCGCCGGTTACCGCTTCGTGAAGCCGGCCGGGGCCTTCTACCTGTTTCCCCAAACCCCGATCCCCGATGACGTGGACTTCGTCCGCGCCCTGCAAGAAGAGCTGATCCTGGTGGTGCCCGGCAGCGGTTTCGGCTGCCCGGGGCATTTTCGCATCGCGTTCTGTGTCGACGATGCCACCATCGTCAACGCCCTACCGGGCTTCGCCCGGGTCATGGACCGTTTCCGCTGACCATTTGGCCGATTGGAGGATCACCCGATGAAAATCATGAAGATCGATCACCTGGGCATCGCCGTCAACAGCATCGAAGACGGCAAAAAGTTCTGGACCGACATCCTGGGCCTCTCTTTCCAGGGCACCGAGACGGTGGCCGAGCAGAAGGTGACCACGGCCTTTTTCCCCCTGGGCGAAAGCGAAGTGGAGCTGCTGGAGTCCACCGCCCCCGACGGGCCCATTGCCAAGTACATCGAAAAGAAGGGCGCCGGGATCCAGCACGTGGCCCTGCGGGTGGAGAATATCGAAGCGGCCCTGGCGGAGTTGAAGGAGAAGGGGGTCCAGCTCATCGACCAGATCCCGCGTCACGGGGCGGGGGGGGCCAAAATCGCCTTTCTGCATCCCAAGGCCACCGGCGGCGTGCTGGTGGAGCTCTGTCAGCGGGACTGATCGGCTTCCATGATTTCCGCCCACACCTGTTGCACCCGCTGGCGTAGGGCGGCGAAGCGCGCTTCCGGCACCCGTGCCGGCTGCTCGCGCAGGCTGAGCTGGTGGGCCTTGGCGCGGAAGATCAGGTAGGCTTCCCGGAGCATGAAGGCGCGTTCCTCGTCCAGGATCCCGGTCTGAATCAGGGTCTGCAGGAGGCGCACATTGTCCGTCCAGTGCACCAGGGACGGGTGGCGGTGGCTCTCCAGCAGCACGAGGTACTGGACGAGAAACTCGATATCCACGATGCCGCCCCGGTCCTGGCGCAGGTCGAAGACGCCCGGGGTGGTTACCAGATGCTCGCTGCGCATCCGCTCCCGCATTTGCCGAACCTCCTCGCGCAGCCCTTCGCGGTTTCGAGGGGTTTGCAGGACTTCGGCCCGGATGGCATCGAAGCGGTCGGCCAGCACGGCGTCGCCGGCCACGGGGCGGGCCCTCACGATGGCCTGATGCTCCCAGGTCCAGGCGTCCTTAAGCTGGTAGTCGCGAAAGGCCTCGATGTCGATGACCAGGGGGCCGGCGCTGCCGCTGGGCCGCAGGCGCATGTCCACTTCGTAAATGCGTCCGGCCCGGGTGTGGGCGGTGAGGATGTGCACGATGCGCTCGCCGATACGGGCGAAAAACTGGGCGTTGCTGATGGGTCGCCGTTCTCCGGTGGACTGCCCTCGCGCACCGGCGTGGACGAAGACCAGGTCCAGGTCCGACCCGTAGCCGAGTTCCAGCCCGCCGGCCTTGCCGTAAGCGATGACGGCAAAGCCCGCAGGCACCGCCGGATCTGACAGTTCCAGCCCGCCGGGCAGACCGTGCCGGTCCACCAGGTGCGCCCAGGCCAGCCCCAGGACCTTGTCCAGAATCACTTCGGCCAGCTCGGTGAGGTAGTCGCTGGTGCGCATGATGGGCAGGGCCCCGGTGACATCGGCCGCCGCCACCCGCAGGGTGTGGGTCTGGCGCAGGATGCACAGTTGCTCCACCTGGTATTCCAGGTCGCCGTCCACCACCGCCGCCAGTCGCCGGTCCGCTTCCCGGGCCACGGCTTCTTTGGTTTCGGGGCGATAGAGGGTGCGCGGATCGATCAGCTCGTCCAGCAGCACCGGGTGACGGGCCAGAAAGGACGACACCCAGGGGCTGGCGGCCACCAGGCGCACCAGGTGTCGCACGGCATCGGGGTTTTCCAGCAACAGGGCCAGATAGTTGGTGCGCCGTTCGATGCTCAGGAGCAGATCGACGATGCGGTTGAGCACCGGCAAGGGTTGGTCGGTTCGCCCGGCCGCCTGCACCAGCATCGGCAGCAGGCGGTCGAGACGCTGCCGTCCCTCCGGGGACAGGGCCCGTGTGGTGGGATCGTTGTTGAGGTGTTCCAGCAGCGGACGCACCGCTTCGGGGGCGTCGAAGCCGGCCGCGGTGAGGGCCTGGCGGGCACTCTGGTCCAAGGTCAGGGATTTCCACAATCCGGCCAGCACCCGGCGCTGCCCGTCGTCGGCCCCAGCCTCGGCCGCCGCTCCGGTGAGAAGCCCCCTGAAGTGCCGGTGCACCGTCTCGGTATGGTGCTGGAGCCGTTCGGCAAAGTGCGCCCAGGAGACCTCGCCCATGGATGCCGCCAGGCGCAGGCGAGCCGTTTCCTCGCTGGGCAGATCGTGGGTTTGCTGGTCCGCGGTCTCCTGGAGCCGGTTTTCCACCCGGCGCAAAAAAACATAGGCTTCGCTGAGGTCGTGGCAGACGTCGGCCTCGATGGCACCTTCTTGCGCCAGCCTCTCCAGGATCACCAGGATGCGCCGGTCTTGCAGCGCCGGGTTGACCCCGCCGCGGATCAACTGAAACATCTGACCGAAAAATTCGATTTCCCGGATACCGCCGCGGCCGAGCTTGATGTTGCCGGCCAGCCGCTTGCGGTGTACCTCGGCTTCGATGTTGGCCTTCATCTCCCGCAGGGAGGCAAAGGCGCCAAAATCGAGGTAGCGCCGGAACACGAAAGGGTGCAAGCGGCTCAGCAGGCGCTCTCCGGCCACGGCATCCCCGGCCACCACCCGGGCCTTGATCCAGGCGTAGCGTTCCCATTCGCGTCCCTGATGCTGGTAATAGTCCTCCATGGCGTCAAAGCTCATGGCCAGCGGTCCCCCTTCACCGTAGGGGCGCAAGCGGGCATCAACCCGAAAGACGAATCCCTCGTCGGTGGGGGCGGAGAGGGTTTGGATCAGGCGTCGCGCCAGGCGGGTGAAAAATTCCTCGTGGCTGACGCGGCGCGGGCCACCGGCGGTCTGGCCGGTGCCGGGGAAGGCGAAGACGAGGTCCACGTCGGAGGAAAAGTTCAACTCCCGGGCCCCCAGCTTGCCCAGGGCCACCACCACCAGGCCCGGCGCGTCTCCCCGGGCGTCTTGCGGTCGTCCCAGGGCGACACACTGGTCGGCGTAGAGCCGCGCCAGGCCGCACTGGATGCAGGCATCCGCCAGGACCGAGAGCTCGGCCATGGTTTCGTTCAAATCGGCACGACCGGCCAGGTCACGCCAGGCGATGCGGATCATCTCGCGTCGGCGAAAGCGTCTCAGGGCCGTGGTCAACCCATCATCGATCGGCGTTCCGGTTGGTGGATGCCAAAAAGCCGCCAGGCGATTGCGGAAATTTTCCCGGGAAAACGGTTCGAACAGATCGCCGCTGTCCACCAAGGCCATGAGCAGGGCCGGTTGACGGTTACAGGTGCTGAACACGAAGTCGGAAAAGGCGAAGACCCGTTGCGCTTCGATGGCCCATCCCGTCGGCGAAGACCAGGCGGGATCCGTCCGGGCGGCGGCATCGGCGAAGGTCTGCCACCGATGGGTTCCGATTTCGGCCAGGGGCTCGGGCAGCGGAAGGGGGAGGGTGGCAGGCATCTATTTTCTGACGTAGCCCCATTGAACCAGACGGTTGTAGGCGTGCTGGGCGGGGTTCCCCTGACCGCCGGCCTTCAGGTAGCTCGTGTAGGCCCGTGCCGCCTCGGACCGGCGCTGCATCCCCTCCAGAGACAATCCCTGGAAAAAACTCGTGTTGGGGTTTCCCGGCAACAGCCGGGCATAGGCATTGAAATCGGCCAGGGCGTTTTCGTACTGCTTTTGCTGAAGCCTGGTGAAGCCGGCCAGGTAACGGGCCTGGGCTTCCTGGGGATAGACCTGCTTGGCCGATTCGGCGTAGCGCAGGGCCTCGGCCGGGCGCTGAAGCGCCATCTGGCACTTGGCCATCATCGCCAGCGCCGTATAGTCGTTGGGGGCCTGTCTCAGGGCGGTCTGAAGACTGTTGGCCGCGTTGGCATACTGTTCCTTGGCCATGAGACGATCGGCTTCCTGCATGGCCTCGATGGCCCCGCGCATCCGCCGCAGGCCGGCGGTGTGATCCATGTAGCGTTCCTTGTAGATCGGTTGCCGACGGGCGGCGGCATAGCGCCCCTGGACCTGGGCGACGGCGGTCTGGTAGCGCTCTTGGCTCATGGGATGGGTGGCGAACATCAGCTCGATGGCGCTGGGGTTGTGCCGGTTCATGGCCCGCAGTTTGTCCATCAGGGAAACGAAACCGTCGGCGCCGTAGCCGGCGGCCGTCATGTACTGGAGTCCCAGGTCGTCGGCCTCCCGTTCGTTGTCCCGGCTGTAGCCGGCCAGCAGGGCCCCGGCCCCCAGCATGCCCAGTTGGCCGGCGAGCTGGCCGGCCAACTGTCCCTGGGTGCCGGCTACGGCGGCCAGGCCGCCCACCAGGGTTTGAATCAGGGTCCCCTGGGTCATCTGTTGAGCGGTGTGACGGGCGTTGACGTGGCCCAGCTCATGGCCGAGCAGCGAGGCCAGTTCGGCCTCGTTTTCCAGAGTGAGCAGAATGCCCCGGGTGGCGGCGATGCTGCCGCCGGGGAAGGCGTAGGCGTTGACGTAAGTGGCATTGACGCAGTTGAACCGGTAGGGCATGCGGGGGCGGTGGGTATGGGCCGCCAGGCGCTGACCGGTCTGTTGCAGGTAACGGTTGAGGTTGCCATCCTGGCACACGCCGTAGTCGGTGGAAAACTGATGGGGCGAGTTCTGGCGGTCGATGCTGATCTCCTGGTCCTCGGAAACCAGCATGAGCTGGCTTTGGCCGGTGACCGGGTTCACGGCGCAGCCGGCGGCCAGGCCGGCGGCCGACAGGGTGGCCAGTTGGAGGAACCGGCGCCGGCTCAATGACGCTTCGGGCTCGAGGGGACCGGGCTGCAAGACGGTTGTCATAAGACCTCCTTGCCGATGGCGGTGATGGCGTTGCGGACACGGGCCTTGAGGGCTTCGATGGAATCCTCGCGGTAGGTGTCCGGGGGGATGGGGCGGCCGAAGGCCAACCGGGCCGGACCGGGCCGCAGCCGCCAATCTCCCTTGGGATTGTACGCGAAGAGCCCCTCGATGACAAAGGGAACAATGTCCACCCGGGCCGCCTGGGCCAGGTAAAAGGGACCGCTCTTGAAGGGGCCCATCTCGCCGCTGCGGGTGCGATGGCCCTCGGGCAGGATCACGATGGAGGTGCCGGCGGCCAGGGCGCTGCGGGCCGCTTCCAGGCTGGCGATGGCGGTTTGACGGCGGTGCCGGTCGATGGGGATGTTGCCCCAGCGGCGGATCAGATGGCCCCAGAGGGGGATGTGAAAATGGTAGCCGGCCTCCACCCCCACCGCGTGTACCGGCAGGGCTGCCGGCAAGGTGATGAGGTCGAAGAGACTCTGGTGGTTGCCCATGAAGAGATAGGGGCGGGCGGCCTGGATGAGCTGGGCGCCTTCGACGCGCAGGCGCACGCCCATCAGGGCCAACTGCATGCGCATCAGCCGGTGCACCAGGGGAAACACGCGTTTCCCGGTGGAAAGGGACAGCGCCGCGGCGATCAGGGCAAAAACCCACACGAAATGCAGCCCGCCCACCGTCCACAGGAGCATGGAGGCGGGGAGCGCCGCCAGGCGGCGGAGGTCGAAACGTCCGGGGGAATGGGGCATTCGGTGTCTCCAGGGCGGCGGTGGATGGCATCGCGCCGGACCGCTGTCCCCGTCCGGGATGGGGCGGCGATGCCGTTTCTATGGGTTGGCTCGGGGAGTGCGGCCGTCGCGCACCGTCACCCCGCGCTGCCGCAGCTCCTCGCGCAGCCGGTCGGCCCGCGCCCAGTCCCGCGCCGCCCGCGCCGCCTCGCGTTCGGCCATGAGCCGCATCACCGCCGGGTCCGCCTCAACCTGATGAAAGTCGAAAACGTTGAGGACCGTGTCGATCTGGCCCAGCGTCTCCAGAATGCGTCCGGCGCCGTCCTGATCCAGGCGGCCTTCCTGGATCAGGGCGTTGATCCGTTTGACGGTCCTGAACAGTGCCGCCATGGCCCGGGAAATGCTGAGATCGTCGTCCATGGCGTCGGTGAAGCCGGTCTTGAGATCATAGCAGATCTGGTCCACATCCGGGCAAGGCTGGCCGGCAACGGCGGTGCGGTGGAGACTGCCCACCACCGCGTCCAGTCGTCGCAGGGCCCGCCGGGCGTCTTTGAGGGCCTTGTCCGAGAGAACCAACGGTTTGCGGTAATGGGTGCCCAGGAGCCAGAAACGGATTTCCCGGCCGGTGTAGCCGCGTTGATCCAAATCGGCCAGGGTCATGGCCCCGTCGCGGGCCTCGGCCTGTTTGCCGTCCACCATCACCGGGTCGCTGTGAAGCCAGAAACGGGCCGGGGGGCGCCCGGTGAGGGCCCCGGCGATGGCGATGATGTTTTCGTGGTGGGGAAAGATCAGTTCCCGGCCGCTGGTGTGGATGTCGTAAGATTCGCCCAGATAGGTGTGGGCCATGGCGGCGCACTGCAAGTGCCAGCTCGGGCGGACGTTGCCCCATTCGGTCTTGACGAAGATGCCCCGCTTGAGCTCCGAGAGCCGGGCCCGCTTCAAGAGCGTGAAATCCCGGGGGTTGTCCTTCTCGTATTCGTCCAAATCGACGGTGGTCCCCAGGCGGATCTTGTCCAGATCGATACCGGAAAGCCGGCCGTAACCGTCGAAACGTGAGATGTCGAAATACAGCGAGCGCAGCTTCTCGTAGGCGTAACCCTTGCGTGCCAGGCGTTCGGCCAAGGCGATCATCTGATCGATGTGGGCCGATGCCCGCGGCAGGACCGCCGCCGGGCGCACCCCCAGGCGTTCCAGGTCTTCCAGGAACGCCTGGATATGGGCTTCAGTGAAGGCTTCCAGCGGTTGGCCGGCCGTTTCCGAGCCGGCGATGGTTTTGTCGTCGTAGTCGGTGATGTTCATCACCTGGCGCACTTCCAGTCCCCGATACGACAGGTAGCGGCACAGGAGGTCGGCCAGCACGAAACGGCGGTATTCGCCCAGATGGGGCCGGGCGTCGGCGGTGGGACCGCAGGTGTAGATGGACGCCTTGCCCGCCTCCCGGGGCACGAAGGTTTCTTTTTCCCGGGTCAGGGTGTTGAAGAGTTGCAGGCCCACCGTGATCCGCCGGGTAAAGAGCGAGGTGCTCAGGTAACGTTCGCCGCTGTCGGGCAGGATCGCCACGACGGTGCCGGTCTCCAGGCGTCGGGCCAGATTGATGGCCACCGCCATGGCCGCCCCGCTGCTCATGCCCACCATCAGGCCCTCCTCCCGGGCCAGGCGCCGGGCCATCTCGAAGGCGTCTTCGTCGTCGATGTTGATCTTTTCGTCGAGGCGTTGTTTTTCGAAAATTTCCGGCCGGTAGGCCTCCTTCATGTTTTTCAGGCCCTGGATCTTGTGCCCGAGGTACGGTTCGACACCGATGATCTGGATGTCGGGACGATACTCCTTCAACCGTCGACTGATGCCCATCAGGGTTCCGCTGGTGCCGAGGGTGGCCACCACGTGGGTCACCTCGCCGCCGGTCTGGTCCCAGATTTCCGGAGCGGTGGTGCGGTAGTGGGCCTGCCAGTTGGCGGGACTGTTGTACTGGTCGGCCATGTAGTAGCGTTCGGGATGCTCCCGGACCAGGCGGTAGACTTCTTCGATGGCCCCATCGGTGCCCAGGTGTCCGGGGGTCAGCAGGATTTCGGCGCCCCGGGCTTCCAGGATCTTGCGACGCTCCAGGCTGACCGCCTCGCTCATGGCCAGCACCAACGGATACCCCTTGACGGCGCACACCAGCGCCAGACCGATGCCGGTGTTGCCGCTGGTGGCCTCGATCACCGTGCGTCCGGGCACCAGTTGGCCGGAGGCTTCACCGGCCTCGATCATGGCCAGGGCGGTGCGGTCCTTGATGGATCCGCCGGGATTGAGGTATTCCACCTTGGCCAGCAGCCGGACCCGGGGGTTGGGGTTGAGCCTTCGGATGGGCACCAGGGGCGTGTTGCCGATGTAGTCGAGAATGGAAGAAGCCATGGCTTACCGGTTCCCGCCCCCGTCGGGGCATGGAAGGTGGAGGCGATCGGCGATGACCGCCTGAAGGTCCCGGGCCACCTCACCGGGGGTCCGGTTGCCGTCGATGACGCGAAAGCGTTGCGGCTCCCGGGCCGCCAGATCGAGGTACCCTTGCCGCACCCGCTCGTGAAAGTTCCGGTTTTCATTTTCGAAGCGGGTTTCGTCGCCGTTGCGCTCGCCGCGGTGCACCGCGTTCCAGGCCCGGGCCAGTCCCACTTCCACCGGGATGTCGATGAGCACGGTAAGTTCGGGACGCCAGTCATCGAGCACGATGGCGTGGAGGCGCTCGATGAGCTGGGGGGCAATGCCCCTGGCGGCACCCTGGTAGGCCAGGGTGGCATCCACGTAGCGGTCGCAGATCACCACCTGGCCACGGGCCAGGGCGGGCCGGATCACCTGTTCAACGTGCTGAACCCGGTCGGCGAGGTAAAGGAGCAGCTCGGCCCGGGGATTCATGTCGGTGCAGGCCGGGTCCAGGAGAATGCGCCGGATTCGCCGCCCCAGGTCGGTGGCCCCCGGCTCGCGGGTGGTGATGCAGGCTCTGCCGGCCGCGCGCACAAATCCCGCGGCCGGTTCGACCTGGGAGCTTTTGCCGGCCCCTTCGATGCCTTCCAGGGTGATCAGCATGGCGTCAATCGCATCTCAGATCCCAGTGGTGCAGCTGTTCGTAGAACCCCTCATCGGTCATGTCGCAGCGCAGCGGGGTGATGGAGATGCAGCCGGCGGCCAGCACGGCACCGTCCGCCTCGGGCTGGTCGTCGAAGCACTGGCCGTCGGCGCCTTGCCAGAAATAGGGGCGCTGCCGGGGGTCGGTGCGTTTTTCGAAACGGTCCGCCAGCCGTCCGAAACCGTGGCGGCTCACCTTGACGCCGGCCACCTGGTCCAGGGGCTGATCGGGGAGATTGACGTTGAGCAGGGTTCCCCGGGGCAGGCCGTAGCGCTGAATCCGTTCGGCAAGATTCAGCGCAAAGCGTGCCGCGCTGTCCATGTGCCGGCAGACGGGGCCTTCGAGGGAAACGGCGATGGCCGGCACCCCGTACAGGGCCGCTTCCCTGGCCGCGGCCACCGTCCCGGAATAGTTGATATTGATTCCCACGTTGGCCCCCGGATTGATGCCGGAGATCACCAGGTCGGGTCGCGACGCCACCACCTCCAGGAGGGCGAACTTGACGCAGTCGGCCGGGGTGCCGTTGACGGCCACCGCCGATTGGCCGCCGTTGACGGTCACCGCCATGCTTCTCAGCGGACGGTGAAGGCTGATGGCGTGGCCGATGGCGCTGCGCTCTCGGTCCGGGGCCACCACCGTAACCTCATGGTGGGGCGCAAGGCGATGGTGAAGTGACCACAGGCCCGGCGCATGGACACCGTCATCGTTGGTGAGTAGGATTTTCATCGCTCGGTCAAGATTTGTTTTTTATCTTCAAATGGTCATGGGCGCCCTATCCATAGCGCAACGGTCTGTTTTTGAAAAGGCCCCTTGAGCGGCCGCCCTGGCCGCCGCGCTTGATCTTGGAAAGCCTGGGATTGTATAGAACAGATTTCACCACTCGCAACAATGCCCCGAATCGTACTCAAGAGGGGAACGTGGACGATGATGAACCGATGCCGGGACGACATGCCTGCGGAGTCCGGAGCCCGTTGCAGAATGTGGCTGTGGGGGACTGTCGTTGCGATTTTTTCTTTTTTTGCGGTTTCACAATCGGTGGCCGCCGAGCCCCCCGGCCCCTGGCGGGTCACTGCCGACCGGCTGGAACAGTTTCGCGACAGCGACCGGTATCTGGCGGTGGGCAATGTGACCATCACCCGGGGGGGGATTCGCCTGAATGCCGACCGGGTGATCTTCGACCGGGGCACCATGACCGCCGAGGCCGAGGGGCATGTCATGGTGACCTCTGGCAGTGATGTGATGACCGGCGAACGCCTGGAGATGGATCTGGCCACCGAGACCGGCACCCTCCATCAGGGGCGCCTCTTTCTGGCCGAGAACCATTTTTACATCCGGGGTGATCGCCTGGAAAAAATCGGT
>JAQVTF010000084.1 GCA_028700185.1 Desulfobacteraceae bacterium
AGAGTGCTCAACAAACCCGTGCCGGCGCCGTTCAAGGAGAGCATCGGCTACGCCGAGCAAAATCTCTATGCCCGTGCCGCTCAACTGGTGGGGGACAAAGATCCGCGCCAGCACGAGTTCAGCGTTCAGGTGCGCGCCTTTGACGCCGCCAAATCCGGCGCCAAGCTGGGGGTGGCGGCCCTGCTGGCCCTGTGTACGGCCCTGCTGAAAAAGTCGATCCGCGGTGGCCTGATCGTCGTCGGCGAAGTCAATCTCGGCGGGTCCATCGAGACTCTACACAATGCGGTTACCATCGCCGAGATCGCCATCGAAAAAGGCGCTTCCGCCCTGCTGATGCCCGTTGCCTGCCGGCGCCAATTGTTCGACCTTTCCGACGACATGGCCACCAAGGTCGATGTCCAGTTTTACTCGGATACGCGGGATGCGTTGCTGAAGGCGATTTTGGATTAGAAGGCATTCTTTCAGACGCCGGCATGCTTATTGGGGTCACACCCCGCCAACATTGCGATAAGAAAGGGGAAGCCGTTCGTTTGACACCCAAAAGAGGTCTTTATGGCCTTTTTCGGGGGCGAAAACGGCTGGAGAGGAAAGCGTCTGGGACGGGCCGTTTTTTACCTACGGTTGAACAACTACGAAGGGGTGCATGGATGAGCAAAAGCAGGGAGCCCAAGGGTTCTGCGAAAAAGCAGCTATCCCTCGTCCGTTCCTCTGCGGCGGAATACTTGACCTTTGTCGCAGCCAGGGGCACAGGGGGCGTCGAGGCGGTCTATGCCGATGAAAACATCTGGCTGACTCAGAAAATGATGGGCGTGCTTTATAATGTGGAAACGCACACTGTCAATTATCACTTGAAAAAAGTTTTTGCTGACAGTGAGTTACAAGAGGATTCAGTTATTCGAAATTTTCGAATAACTGCCGCTGACGGCAAAAGCTACAATACCAAGCACTACAACCTCGCCGCCATCATCGCCGTCGGCTACAAGGTCAACTCCGAACGTGCCGTGCAGTTCCGCAAATGGGCCACCAGCATCATCGAGGAATTCACCATCAAGGGCTATGCGATGGATGATGAGCGGCTGAAAAGCGGCGGCTCCATCCTCACTGACCGGTATTTTGAAGAGCAGTTGCAGCGCATCCGGGAGATCCGCCTCTCCGAACGCAAGTTCTACCAGAAGATCACCGATATCTATGCGACTTCCATTGACTATGACGTGTCGGCCCTGGCTACCCAGCGCTTTTTTGCCACTGTGCAAAACAAGCTGCACTGGGCCATCCATGGCCAGACGGCAGCGGAAGTGATCTGCCGTCGCGCAGATGCCGACAAAGAGAACATGGGGCTGACCACCTGAAGCGAGTTCGAAAAGTACCGCATCGTTCAGGACCGGCTATTTGAAAGCGACTTTGACCGAATAGTGAAGCAGATCGAATCGAATCATGATGCTAATTCAAAAGAAGAATGACACCCTCGACTTGGATGATCGCAGTCATGACCGCCCTGACCGCCGGCGCCGAGACGCCTTTATAGACGAGGCGATGGACAGTGCCGGCATTCCCATTCTCCACTTGGCGGCCAGACGTTCCTATGAGGTCGCAGAGGTCAAACGGCTCCTCACTGATTTATTGGGGATCGGTACGGAAACCGGTAAGGATAGAGAAGCATACAAACTGCCAGAACGGCAGCCGGTGGAGCCTTGTGTGGCAGATTACGGAGAATGCCCCAACTGCGGCAAGCCAATGGTCGAGCGGATCGTCAAACATGGCCCTCATGCGGGCAAGAAGATCTTGGCGTGCTCGGCTTTTCCCAAATGCAAAACAGTGCTGCCTTATCCCAAACCGGAAGACCCCGAGTTGAACGAGGCCATTGATGTACCCCGGTTCCGAATGTCTTGAGATGAGTTCGAATCGTGTCGGCTATTGCAAACGAATTTTCATAGAAGATCAAAATGCCTGGAAACTTCGAAAAATACCTTGACGCCTTCACCCGCCTGCGCATCGACCGCAACCGCAAGTATTGGACGGCGGAGACCTGTTTCGGCGCGCCGCATAAGCCATTTCTGCTGCTGTCGGTGATGGACCTGGCGGCTCAGGGGCAGATTACCGGGAACCTGATCGCGCCGTCCCAGGAACTGGTCGAGACCTTCAACGGCTACTGGCAGCTGGTGATGCCGTCGGAGCGGACCACCAGCATGGCTTATCCGTTTTTCCATCTTCAGAGTGACGGATTCTGGCACCTGGAGCCGCTGCCTGGCCGAAGGGTGCCGAAAACGGCGACGACCCCTTCCATGGCGTGGCTGAGGCGCAACTTTGCCGGTGCCCGGCTGGACGAGGATCTATTCGTTTTCCTGCTCGATCCGGTTTTTCGCGAGCAGTTGCGCATGGTTCTGGTACAAAAGTACTTCGCCAAGGAAGTTCAGCCGCGGGTGGCCGAGCAGGGTTTCGTCAACTTCGCGGCGTTTGTCTATGCCCGCGACCTGATCGCCAACGCCGCAGAGACACCGGCAGATTTCGGTAAATCGGAGCCACCACCACAGCCGATCCGGGACCAGGGGTTCCGCAAGGCCATCGTGCAGCTTTATGAGCATCGCTGCGCCCTGTGCGGCATTCGCATGCTTACCGATGAGGGGCACACCGTGGTGGAAGCCGCCCACATCGTGCCCTGGTCAAAAAGCCATGATGATCTGCCCACCAACGGCTTGTGTCTCTGCCGGCTGTGCCACTGGAGCTTCGACGAGGGGTTGATGGGGGTGGGGGAGCGCTACGAGGTGCTGGTGAGTCGGAGCGTGCGCTCGGAGCGGAACTTTCTCGGCCACATCCAGTCGCTGATCGGCCGGGAGATCATCCGGCCCGCTGACGCGGACTATCACCCGTCGCAGGACAACCTCGCCTGGCACCGGCAGCACGTTTATGGGTGATTCTTTAAAATGGGCGTACAGTCGTCCGGAAGCGATTCGGAGGGCCTGACCGTGGGGCGACTTGCAAGCTATCTGCAGGAGGAATTAGAGCGGCATTGCCCGGTGGGGTGGCGGGTCCAGCGGGAGCAGGACTTCATGCGGGCCGAACTCTCAATCGCCGAAGCCTGTCGCAAACGGCGCTACCCGGCGGCTTCAGATTCATCCTAAGCCAGGTTTTCCAGATCAGCCAGGTCCTGATGCCGACCGGTGGCCTGTTTGTTGGCTTTTAGGTGCTGCAGATCGATAAAGTTGACTGGCGTGCCGTCGATATCGACAACGACACGCTGGTCCCAGCAAACGGGAAAGGTGACGCCTTTGAGGTCGGTCAGAATATCAATCCGGTTGGGGGGATATCCGAGTTGAATGATTTGTCCGGACTCTATAAAATATTTTGTTTTCAAGCCGATGCCGCCGAAACCGAAGTCATTCAGCGCTTCGAGGAGGCACTGGACATTGTCCGGTTCCATCCAGATCCAGACGTCCATGATAGGCGACGCGTAGCCGCCCACCACCAGATAGCGGACATCATGCCCGTTTAACGATTGAATAAACTCTTTGAAGTCGCGGTCGATGCCGTTTCATGGCAGAACGCCATCGATTCAGCGATGATCGTGTTTGAGTTCGCCAAGCGGTTTCAGGTAGAGAAAAGCGGGAGGAAGACATGATCGGTGCCATCGCCGGGGACATGATCGGCAAGCCGTACGAGCGCTGTTCCATCAAACGCAAGAACTTTGACCCGCTGGTGCACGGGTTCACCGACGACACGGTGCTTACCGTGGCCGTGGCCCAGGCCATTTTGACCGGGGACGACATGGCCGAGACCATACGGGCTTTCGCCAACCGGCACCCCCATGCCGGCTACGGGCGTGGCTTTGGCCGCTGGATGCGGGCCTGGGAGAACAAGCCGTACAACAGCTTCGGCAACGGGGCGGCCATGCGGGTCTCGCCGGTGGGCTTCGCCTACGACACCGAGGCCGAGGTGCTGCACCATGCCGAGCGCTCGGCGGCCGTCACCCACAACCACCCGGAAGGCATTAAAGGTGCCCAGGCCACGGCGTTCTCCATCCTTTTGGCCCGTAAAGGGGTCGACAAGGAGACGATCCGCGCCGAGATCGCCGACCGCTTCGGCTACGACCTAAACCGCACGGTGGACGGGATCCGCCCCGGCTACAGCTTCGACGTTTCTTGCCAGGGTTCGGTACCCGAGTCCATCGTTGCCTTTCTGGATTCCACCGACTACATCGATGCCGTCAAGAACGCCATTTCCTTGGGCGGCGACGCCGACACCATGGCCTGCATCGCCGGCGGCATCGCCCAGGCGTTCTACAAAAAGATCCCGCCGGCAATCGCGGCCCGGGCCCTGGAGCGGCTGACGCCCGATTTGCGGGCGGTGGTGGACCGGTTCAACGATAAATACGGGTGTGAATTTTGATCCCAAAACCGGTCCGGTCGTCAGATGGACCCGGATGGCGGATTTCAACCATGAAAAAACAGAAAAATACATACACATGGCAGTTCAAGGCGCGATTTCGCCGCAATGCGTTCGGATGAGGCCGTCAGAAGCTGCCAGATACGATGGAGCTGATCCCGGCGGGGGGCGCCGCGCGGCATCCGCCGGCTATCGGCGGGGCGGATACGGTCGTCGACCACTTCGCCGACGCGGAAGCGAAAGAAGTAGTCGGGTTCCATCCCCATGCGCAGGTCGGTCATCACGATGGATTCCCCCTCCCGCGATACGGCGTAGAACCCGTGGGTGAACCACCGCAGGCGTTCAACAGGCCAATGGCCGGCCAGGTTCGCCAGCAGTTCCGGCCGGCTGGCATGACGGGTGAAGCGCAGGGTGCGCCCCGGGTCCAGCAGCGAGTAGAACCCTTCGTAATAGCCGTCGGCGTCCATGGCCAGGACCCGCCACAGCAGCGTGTTGAAGGCCGTGGGAACGGTGAGGAGCCCTTCGTGGGCGATGTCCTGGCGGGCCAGCGCCGTGCGGGCCGCCTCGTTCACGTGCGCCTTGGCGCCCACGCTCCAGGCCAGGTAGAGGGTGCTCAGGGCCAGGCAGAGCAGGTTGACGCGCCAGGCGGCGGCCGTCTTGCGCGGCAGGAGGGCCGCCAGCATCACCCCGGCCAGCAGCGGAAGCGAGTAGGCCGGGTCGATGATGAACAGGGTGGACCACATGACCGGCGGGGTGGGCAGGGGCCAGAGGATCTGGGTGCCGTAGACCGTGAAGCAGTCGAGCAGGGTGTGGGTCCCCAGGGCGAGGAAAACCCCGGCGTACCATCGCCGCCGGCGGACGGTCTCGCCGGGGTGAAGGCGCAGGATCAGGCGCACCAGCAGGGGGGTGAAAAGCGCCATGACGAAAAGCGAATGGCTGGGACCGCGGTGGTAGGTGAAATTCTTGACGGCGTCGCCCAGGGGCACGAGAACGTCCAGGTCCGGCAGCAGGCCGCACAGCCCGCCCCACGCCAGCGCCTTGCGACCCGCCCCCCGGCCCAGCACCGCCTTGCCGACAGCGGCGCCCAGCAGAATCTGGGTCACCGTATCCATAGGCACGTCCTTTCGATGCCGGGCCGCCCTCCGGCCAAATTTCTCTCTACCATAACAGATCAAGCGGTGGAGGGCTCGCGTGATTGCCGCGAGCCTTCGCCGAGATGACTGGCCCCTCCGGGCTCATCCGTAGCTGGTGCCGTCCCAGCAGTGGGTGCAGAGTTTTTCCTTGGGCAGGCCCACCGCCGCCACCAAACGGTCCATGTCCTGGTAGGCCAGGGAGGTGAGGTGCAACTGGCGGCGGATGGTTTCCACCATGGCGCGCTGACGATCCGAGCCGGCGGTGGCGTACTCCGTGAGGTGGCGATCGCCGTTTTCCGGCTCCAGCAGAGAGATGGCCTTGCGGGCGGCGAGGTCCAGGGTGGAGCGCGAGGTGGAAAAGTTCAGAAATTCGCAGGGGTAGATCAAGCTGGGGCAGGCGATGCGCATGTGCACTTCCCTGGCACCGGCGCCGTAGAGGAGTTGCACCGTATCCTTGAGCTGGGTGCCCCGAACGATGGAATCATCGCAGAACAGCAGGCGTTGGTCTTCGATCAGGGCCCGGATGGGAATCAGCTTCATCCGGGCCACCAGATCCCGCAGGCTCTGGACCTGGGGCATGAAACTGCGTGGCCAGGTGGGGGTGTACTTGACGAAGGGGCGGACGTAGGGCACCGGCTTGACCCGGGCGTAGCCCAGGGCGTGGCCGATGCCGGAATCCGGAATTCCGGCCACGGCGTCCGGGGTGACGGCGTCGTTGGTGGCGAGGTAGCCGCCGCAGCGGTAACGGACCGTCTCCACATTGATGCCTTCGTAGCAGGAAGCCGGGTAACCGTAGTAGACCCAGAGAAAGGTGCAGATCTGCATGCGGTCTCCGGGGGGGCGTCGGGTTTCTTCCCCGTCGGCGTCGATATAGACGATTTCACCCGGTCCCAGATCCCGGTGCACCTCGAAACCGAGGTTGGGGAAGGCCGCCGTCTCCGAGGTCACGGCCAGGGATCCGTTGCGCCGGCCGAGGATCAGGGGCGTGCGCCCCACCCGGTCCCGGGCCGCGTAGAGTCCCTTCTCGGTGAGCACCAGCATGGTGCAACTGCCGCGGATCTGCTCCTGGGCGTAGGCGATGCCTTCCTCGAAGCTGGCCTGCTGGGTGATGAGCATGGCCACCACCTCGGTGGGGGTGGGGGCCCCGCCGGCGGTCTCGGTGAAATGCACCCGCCGGGAGAAGGCCTTGCCCGCCAACTCGGCCAGGTTGTTGATCTTGGCCACGGTGACCAGGGCGAAAGGGCCCAGGTGCGAGCCGATGACCAGCGGTTGGGCGTCGGAGTCGCTGATGACCCCGATGCCCATGCGGCCGCTGAATTTGGTCAGGTCCGGTTCGAACTTGGTGCGAAAATAGCTGTTTTCGATGCTGTGGATCGAGCGGGTGAAGCCCTGGCCCGCGGTGAAGGCCAGGCCGCCGCGCCGGGTGCCCAGATGCGAGTGATAGTCGGTGCCGTAAAAGACGTCACTGACGCAGTCCTGCTTGGCCACCACGCCGAAAAGTCCCCCCATCTATCTCCTCCTGTTCATCTTCGTCGCAATAACTGGCAGCAATAAAGTAGTCAGACATCCTGGGTATCGTCGGTCACGGCTCGGGCCAACAGGGCCCCGGCGGCGCGCAACCGCTCAGCGAGAAGCGGATCCTGGCGTACACTGCCAAGATCGAAAAAGGGCTGGGCCGCCAGTTGGTCCATCACCCGGTATCCCAGGGACGTCAAGGGTTTCGCCATGGCCTCCAGGGTGAAGCCGATATCGTCGATCTCCGGTTGCTCGGCCACGGTGCAGACCAAGGCGCGGCGGCCCTGGCCGCCGAGGCGACTGGACCAGCGCCGGGGCCGGTGGTCGCTAAAATCGTAGTAGCAGTAAAGCCGATCGATGAAGGCCTTCATCCAGGCCGTGACGTTGTAGCTGTGGGTGGGCGAGGCCAGCACCAGGCCTCGGGCCGCCTCGATGAGCGGATAGAGCAGTTGCATCCCGTCGCCGTGGCCGGTGCAGCGCTTGTCGCGGCGGCAGCGTTCGCAGCCGATGCACGGCCGCACCACCACGTCGCGCAACTGCACCACCGCCATGGGCTGGCCCGCGGCGGTGGCGCCTTCGGCGATCCATTTCAACATCACATCGGTGTTGCCGCCTCGTCGCGGACTGGCGCCGATGGCCAGGAGGGGCAGGGGCTCTGCTGGGCGCATGTCGGGTTTGATTCCTTGTCGGATGTCTCAGAGGTCCACGCGCCGAATGTCGGTCCGCTTTCCCTGTATCGTGATCAGCGCCATCGAGGCCGAGCTGCCGCTGCGCGGCAGACGGGCGCTGCCCGGATTGAGGTAGAGCACTCCGTTTTTGCGAATTTCCTCGAAGCGATGGGTGTGGCCGCTGATCACAAGGTCGATGCCGGCGGCCGCCGGATCCAGATCGATATCCGCCAGGATATGGCGCACATAAATAAAGATGCCGCCGACTTCGAAGGTGTCGGCCACCGGCAGGTTTTCGGCCCAGGGGCCCCGATCCATGTTGCCGCGCACGGCCACCGTGGGCCCGATGCGTCGCAACCGGTCCAGCACTTCGACGGTGTCCAGATCGCCGGCGTGGATGATCAGGGCGACCTCTTGCAGCACTTCCTCCGCCGCGGCCGGCACCTCACCGTGGGTGTCGGAGATGACCCCGATCCGCGTGGGCTTGTCGGTTGGGACGGTGGGGGCGGAGTTATTCATGGCCGTCCTTTTTGTGAGGATTCATTCCGTTTATGACCATGCGTAACAAATTGAAAAATATACGAAAATTTTGAAAGTCCCTGTCATCCGCCCCATCCAGCCGGCCATCCTCGCGGTCGGCGGCCGCATTGGCGCTTGATCAGTACATGTCGAAGCGCGCCAGACGACCGTCCAGGCCGCCGCTGGGGACCGGTTTTTTCCATGTTGGGCGAAGGCCGATGTGTTTCAAATGCGCGCGTTGGCCGAAGTAGATCAACGCGGTGGCGCCACGACAGCGCCGCTTGAGAAAATCGCCCAGCCGCGCGTACCATCCGGCGAGGTCCGTGTCCCGGGACAGGCGGATCCCGTAGGGGGGATTGCACAGAATCAGGGCGTTTTCGAGGTTGTGCCAGTCCTGAAGGTCGCAACGTCGAACGCGGACCTTCTCGCCGTGGGGCAACAGGGCCAGGTTGGTCCGGGCTGCGCTCACGGCCTGGGGCGCGATGTCGCCGGCCTGGATCAGGCCGGCCGGCACGGCGCGGATCTGGTCGTCGGCGTGGCGCTTTATCGCCCCCCACCGCCTGTTATCATAATCGGGCAGGAATGCAAAACCGAACCGACGCCGCAGGTAGCCGGAGGGGATGCGGCAAGCGGCCATCAGGGCTTCACAGACCAGGGTGCCACTGCCGCACATGGGGTCCACCAGAGGTCGGCGGAAATCCCATTGGGACCAGTGCACCATGGCGGCGGCCAGGGTTTCCTGGATCGGCGCTTCCACCGTCTGGCGCCGGTAGCCGCGTCGATGCAGGGAACCGCCTGAGGTGTCCAGGCTCACCGTGGCCCGGTCGGCTTCCAGGTGCAGGGCGATCCACAGATCCGGGGACTTGGGGTCCACGTCGGGCCGGCGGCCGAGGCGCTCCCGGAACCGGTCCGCCACGGCGTCCTTGACCCGCAGGGCCGCGAAGCCCGAGTGGCGCAGGGTCTGACTGCGCACGTTGGCGAAGACGGCGAAGGTGTGGCCCGGAGAAAAGATCCGTTCCCAGGCCACGGCCTTGGCGCCACGGTAGAGGTCATCGGGACCGCGGCAGTCGAATTCGGCCAGGGGCGCGAGGATGCGGGAGACGAGACGAGCCTGGTAGTTGATCCGGTAAAGGGTTTCCAGATCCGCCTCGAAGGCCACTCCACCGCCGGTGCGGCGGGGATCGCGGGCGCCGAGGGCGGTGAGCTCCGTGGCGGCGATTTCCACCAGCCCCGGGTTGGCCTGGGCGTAGTAGCGATTGTCGTGTTGGTAGAGGAACATGGGGGCAAGGTTCGAGGCGCCCGCGGCGCGTTCAAAGTTCAAGGTTCGAGGCCCAAATTTCAAGTTTCACGCTTCAGCACCACCGCTTTTTGGGCCACCCGGGCCGCCAGGCCGCGTTCGACGAACACCGGTTCGCCGGTGAACGGGTCCTGGCCGCTGTGAAAGATCGCCGTGGCACGGGTCGAGGGCGTGGGGGTGAAGATCTGGATCTGCTCGGGCCTCAGATGCAGGCGGTGCCGGGCGAAGGCCTTGAGCGCCAGCATATGCCCGTGGCGGCAGCCGGGATGGGCGGCCATGAAGTAGTAGGTCAGAAAACGTTTCGGACCGCCGGCGGCCGCCTGTTGGAATCGCGCGGCAAATGCTTCCAGGACCTCGGGACCCGGTTTGCCCATGACCCGGAGCACTTCCGGCGCGACATGCTCCGGGGCCACCTTGAGCTGACCGGAGGTGTGCCGCCGCACCAGCCGTTTCAGGTAGGCCTCCCCGTTGCGGCGATCCGCCAGAACGAGATCATGGCGGATCCCGGAACCCACGAAAACGTTGCGGACGGTCCCGATGGCCGACAGGCGCTCCAGGAGGGCGATTTGCGCGGCGTGGTCGTGATCCAGGTGCGGGCAGACTTCCGGATAGAGGCAACTGGCGCGCCGGCAGGGACCGGCGGCGGGGTCGCGGGTGCAGCCCATGGCGTACATGTTGGCCGTGGGGCCGCCGACATCGGCGATGGTGCCGTGAAAATCGGGATGTCGGGCGAGCCGTCGGGCCTCGTCCGCCAGGGAGGGGATGCTGCGGCTGACCACGGTGCGACCCTGGTGGGCGCTGATGGCGCAAAAGGCGCATCCGCCAAAGCAACCCCGATGGCTGACGAGGGAAAAGGCGATGGTCTCCAATGCCCGCACCGGCCCCCGGGCCAGATCGGCGGGATGGACGGCGCGGCGGTAATCCAGGGCATGGATGGCATCCAGTTCGGCGGTGCTCATGGGCGGCGCCGGCGGGTTCTGGATCAGAAAGCGGGTGTCCTGGCGCTGGCAGAGGCCGAGACCTTCCGGCGCGCGGTTGTGGCGGGAAAACCGGGCGAACATCGCGCTGAAAGCGGCCGGATCTTCAACGACCTCCTGGTGATCCGGCAGCCTCAGGTACCCCTCCGGCGGCCGGGAAGCGATGTGGCACAGACCTGGCAGATCGGCGGGAGCTTGGCCTCCGGCCAGACGGCGCGCCAAGGCGAGGGTGGTGGCTTCCCCCATGCCGTAGACGAGGTAGTCGGCCTTGGCGTCGAAAAGAATCGAGCGACGCACCCGGTCGTTCCAGGCGTCGTAGTGGCTGATCCGTCTCAGGCTGGCCTCGATGCCGCCGAGGACGATGGGCCTGTTCGGACGGGCGAAGCGGCGGATGAGGTTGGCGTAGACGATGACGGCGCGGTCCGGCCGACGGTTGTTGATCCCGCCGGCGGTGAAATCGTCCTGGCGCCGGGGGCGCATCCCGGCGGTATGGTTGGCCACCATGGAGTCCACCGCCCCGCCGGTGACGCCCCAGAATAGCTCCGGCACGCCTAGGCGGGTGATGTCGACTTCGGCGTCCACCCGCGGCTGGGAGATGAGTCCCACCCGGAACCCGGCCGTGGCCAGCACGTTGCCGATCACCGCCACGCCCACCAGGGGGCTGTCGATGTAGGCGTCGCCGGTGACCAGGATCACGTCCAGGGAAGACCAGCCGAGGCGGCGGCATTCCTCACGGGTGGTGGGCAGGAACATGGCTCAATTTCAAATTAGAATTCTCGGAGGCTATCGACCGCAGCAGTGTTTGTACTTGAGACCGCTGCCGCAGGGGCATGGATCGTTGCGGCCGACCTTGGGTTGCTGGCGGACATACTGGTGGATCTTGGGCGCGTTGCCGTCGTAGAAGTACCAGCGACCGTCGATCTTCTGAAAATGGGCCAGTTCATGGTGACGCTTGCGCGCCTGTTTTTCCGTGTAGTGGGCGATGAATTCGATCTGCCCCCGGGTGTCCTCCGGACCGCCGCCTTGAACGTCGAGGATTTCGAGCTGATGCCAGGTAGCGTGACGCGCCCAACTGCGGATGGCGTTGGGCTCGTGCTGGTGGCGCTGGCTCGGTGCCACGGTATCCAGAATATATTCCACCTGCTGGCGGACATAGGCCGTGTAGCGCGAGCGCAGCAAGGCCTCGGCGGTGTCGGCGGCCTTGGCGCCTTCGATCAACGGTTGGCAGCACTGGGCGTATTCACGCCCACTGCCGCAGGGGCAGGTATCGGGATCGGTAGACATAGAGGGTACGGCTCCAGGCGGCTTGAATTTCAGAAAACGTCCAACATCTTGAAAAAGAAAGATCTTATCACTTACCCGCCGGTGGTTTGTCAACGATAATCCAGCTTCGCCAGCGGCCGTCGTCCTGCAAGCGGGGCCGAGTACCGAGGGCCTCCAGCAGGGTGGCGATCTGGGCCGGTGGCAGGAAATGGCTGTCCATCAGGGCCAGGCGCTCGGCCAGGGCCACGAGGCGTACCGGCCAGCGCCGAATATCCGGCTCCTCGATCACCAGGCGTCCGCCCGGGGCCAGCACCCGCATCAGCTCGGCCAGAACGCGGTCGGGGTGTTGAAAATGGTGCACGGCATCCACCACCAGGATCCGTTGAAAGGCCCGGTGGGTGAAGGGAAGCCGGTGGCCACGGGCCTGCACCACCGCCAGTCCGTCATGGCGCCGTGCCTGCCGCAGCATGGGCAGCGACAGGTCGCAGACCACCACCCGGGAGACGAAGGAAGCGAGACGGGCGGAGACCCGGCCGGTGCCGCCACCGACATCCAGCAGGGGGCCGGCGCAGGGAAGGGCGAGGAGCCGGACGAACTCCGCCGGATCCGCCGCCGGTATCAGGCGCTCGTAGAATTCGGCCAGAAAATCGAAATGAAGGTTGACGGGCATGGTGAAATCCTGTTGGCGATTTTTTTAAATCTATCAGAAATAAAAGGAGATCAAAACAAATTAAGAAGTTATGGATGAATTGTTTGGCCTCGACGCAACAGGCTGTGATAAACCTCGGTGAGGCGAACAAAGCGCTCCTGCGTTCCCCCCTTGTCCGGATGCAGGCGCTGGGCCAGACGTCGGTAGCAACGGGTGATTTCCACGCGGCTCATTCGCCTCAGCTCGTCGCTGGGGGTCTCGAAGACTTCGCTGGCTTCCTTGAGGCTGACGGCTGGGGTGGGGTGGGGCCAGCGAAACTGCCGATGCTGGTTGATGTAGTCGTTGAGCATCTGCTCCAGCACATTGGAACGAGCGAAATCGTTGTCGAAGAACATGATCACATAGCGCGCCAGGTAGGCATGCAGATGCATCCCGGGATTCATGCCGTCCCAGAAGGCTTCGTCCTCGTGCAGGACGCACAGTTCACGCTCGAAGCATTCGTCGATTTTCCAGGCGTCGATCCACTGGGGTGTGGTACGGGCGAAACTCTCGGTGAAATGGCGTTGCAGATCGAAGACGGTGAACAGGTAGGCCTTGCGCTCGTGGGCCCGGAGCTGGTGCTCCATTCCGATGAAAAGCTGCTCGATTTCGTCCCGGGATTTGTCGATGAGGGGACGGAAGAGACGTTCGGGCACCCGGCCCAGGCGGGTCTGGTCCATTTTGCCGCAACGCAGATAGTACATGCGGCGCCGGTCGAAGACATGGGCCTC
>JAQVTF010000248.1 GCA_028700185.1 Desulfobacteraceae bacterium
CTTCGAGCCTGAAACCCTCGGGCGGCCCGTACCAGGGCCGGGGCCCATCCCGGCGTTCCCAGGGCGTGCAGGTGGGTGTAGGTGGCCAGCACGTTGCCCCGGCACAGGCCATCCCTGCCATCGGCGATACCGCCGCCGCGGGTCATGGCGAAGGCCATGTCCGTCGGGCGTCCGCGCCATTCCAACACCTTGGAGTAGTGAAACTCGTGGCCGCGCAGCACCGTGCCGACGGGAAAATACGGATTCGATTCGGCGACGCGAATCATGGTGTAGCCGTGCCCCATGGGGCGACGGGAGAAACCGAAACTGATGGGCAGGACCCCGGTCATGGGATAGGTGTGTTCGTCGATCATCAACCGCTCCCCAAGAAACATCAACCCCCCGCACTCGGCGTAGATGGGCAACCCCTCCTGGGCCAACCGCCGAACTTCGTCCCGGTAGCCCGCGTTGCGGCCCAGGGCCTCGGCATGGGTTTCGGGAAACCCCCCACCGATGTACAAGGCATCCACCGCCGGCAGTCGATCCTGGGTCAACGGACTGGTGAAGACCAGTCGGCCCCCCGCCGCCTCGATGGCCTCCAGGTTCTCTGGATAGTAGAACTGAAACGCCGAATCGCGAATCACCCCGATCACCGGCGCCCCGGCCAGCGCGGGCGGCGGCTGGCAAAGGGGCTCTGAAGGTGCCTGGCTTCCCAGACCCCGCGCGGTCCGGGCGATGGCCAGGATCCGGTCGAGATCGAGGTAGCGCTCGGCCATGGCGGCGGCCACGGCCACCGAATCGGTGGCCCAACTGTGTTCGGCGGTGGGCACCAGCCCCATGTGCCGCTCGGGAAAGGCCTGCTGCTTGAGCTTGGGCACCGCGCCGACCACCGGAATGCCGCAATGGCCGGTGATGCTGTCGCGCAGAATCTTTTCATGGCGGGCGCCGGCCACGCGGTTGAGAATCACTCCGGCCAGATTCAAGTCGGGATCGAACTGGCAGCAGCCGCTCACCACCGCCGCCATGGTGCGGGTGGTTTTGGTGGCGTCGATGCACAGCAGCACCGGCAGACCGAGCAGTTTGGCCAGTTCGGCACTGGACGTCTTGCCGTCGGTGTGGATGCAGTCGTAAAGACCGCGGTTGCCTTCCACCACCACCACCTCGCCGTGGCGGGCATGGCGCTGAAAGGAACAGAGGAGTTGGTTTTGGTCGATGATGAAGGAATCGAGATTGTAGCAGGGGCGTCCGGCAGCCGAGGCCAGCCAGCCGGCATCGATGTAGTCGGGGCCCTTCTTGAAAGGCGTCACGGCGACGCCGCGTCGACGCAGCGCCGCCGTAATGCCCACAGCCAGAATGGTCTTACCTGAGCCGCCGCGCAACGCAGAGATCAAAATTCCGGGATACTTGTGTTCAGAGGTGTGCGGCGTTTGCGGGTTCATGGCGGGGAAAATCCCCCGGCGGGGGCTTACTTCTTTTCTTTCTCTTCGTGCTCGGCCCCTGCCTGTTTGCCGGTTCCCGGCATTCCGTACATGGAGGTGCTACCCGAGGACCAGTATTCCAAAACACCTTCCTCCACCAACTTGTTGACAATCTTCTTGGCGTCTCGGGGTTTGGCTTCAAGAATGTGAGCAAGGTCGTTGAAATAGAACTTGCTCTTGCTCTTGAGCTTCTTGGTCAGCTCTTCGACAATCTTTTTTTTGGCCTCTTCGTATTCCATTGCAATCCCCCTTCAGCATAGCCGGCGGTGCGCCTCGCAGGGCAAACACCGCCGGCTTGCGGCCACCTTTAGTCGGTGAACTTGAACTGCGAGGTCTGGCGCCACGTGTAGTAGGCCGGATCGCGGAAATCGTCGATGAGGTGATGGGTGAATTCGATTTCGCACTTCTCGAAGAAACGCTCCCATCCAATGCGTTCCGCCCATTCGCCCAGGCGCTCGTACTTGTTGGCGCCGGCGGAGTAGGTTTCGACGATCTTCTTGATGGTCTTGGTCAGGGTGGGCCAGCGCGGCATTTCATTGGGAATGAAGGCCACGACGACCTTGGAGAACTTCGGCGTGCTGATGCGGTTGGACACCTTGCCGCCGACCATGAGCACGATCCCGTCGCCTTCGGCATCCGCCAGCGGCATCGAGGGGCACATGGTATAGCAGTTGCCGCAGAACATGCAGCGTTCGTTGTTCACGGCCACACTCTTGACTTCCTTGCCGTCGGGCAGGGTCACCTTGGCCGGCTTGATGGCCGCGGTGGGGCAGGCGGCGATGGCCAGAGGAATTTCGCACATCTTGTCCAAGTACTCGTGGTCGAGCATCGGCGGCTTGCGGTGATAGCCGAGGATGGCGATGTCCGAGCAGTGGACGGCACCGCACATGTTGAGGCAGCAGGCCATGGAAACGCGCACATGGGCCGGCATGCGGTGGTTTTGGAACTCCTCGAACAGCACGTCCATGGTGGCCTTGACTGTTCCGGAGGCATCCGTGGCCGGCGTGTGGCAGTGAATCCAGCCCTGGGTGTGAACGATATTGCTGATACCGGCACCGGTACCGCCGATGGGGAACTTGTAGCTGCCGCCGGCAAACTTGCGGTTGCCAACGTCGTCGATCATCGCCTGGAGTTTGGCTTTGTCGGAAACCAGAAACTCCACGTTGTTGCGGGTGGTCCAACGCACGAACCCGTCGCAATACTTGTCGGCGATATCGCAGATCTCGCGAATGTGGCTGGTGCTCGCCAAGCGCGCTCCGCCGCAGCGGACGGTGTAGATCTCGTCGCCGGACTCGGCCACGTGAACCAGGACACCGGGCTGCAGGTACTCATGGTAGAGCCACTTGCCCTTGTTTTTGGCGATGACCGGCGGATAAAACTCGTCGTATTTACGCGGGCCGATATCCGTGATCCGGTTTTCCATCGGTTTTTCGGGGTTGTATCCGGAAGAAACAAATGCCATGGCGTCCACCTCCTCTTATCTCTGATGGTACTTGCGGAACTCGTTGATGTCGCGGTCCCAGCCACCGGGCACCTCTTCTTCCTTCCAGAAGATGTACGGGTTGTGGCGCGGTTCCTGCACATGCTGGGGGATCGCCTTCATATTCAGCACCTCGAGCAGCCTCTGGAAACCCTGGCGCTTCATCAACTCGCCCAAGCGCTCGCGGTTCTTTCCTTCCTCCATCCACCAATCCCAGATCGGCTCGATCACGGTTTCCTTGTTCTCGTCGTAGGGTTCTTCGACCTTGATGAACGGCACGATGAGGGCGCCCATCTGAGCGCCGTCGAGGATCGGGGCCTTGGCGCCGGCGAGAAT
>JAQVTF010000085.1 GCA_028700185.1 Desulfobacteraceae bacterium
TCATCGAGGGGCTCGAAGCCGAATGCGAGAGGGCCATGGCCCTGGACCCCGGGGTGATCAGCGAGCTGGTGGAGCGCTCCGTGCGCATCAAGGCTGCCGTGGTGGCCCGAGACGAGAGGGAAAGCGGCGAACGCCGGCAACTCAATTTCGGCCATACCTTCGGCCATGCCGTGGAGAAGGTCACCGGCGCCCCCCACGGCGAGGCGGTGGCCCGGGGGATGGCGCTGGCGGCTCGGCTGTCGTGCCGTCTGGAGTTGCTCACCGAAGCCGAAGCCCGGCGCCTGATCGACCTCATCGCTGCCTACGGCCTACCCACCGGCATCGACGGCGACCCGGAAGCCTTGATCGACGCCCTGGCCAAGGACAAGAAACGCGCCGGAGACCGGGTGCACTTCGTCCTGCTGGAAACGCTGGGCCGGGCCGTGGTCCGCCCGATCCCCCTGGCCACCCTGGAAGAAGAGGTCTATCATTTAAAAAGATGAACCAAGCAAGACGGCAAGTATTTATTTTAGAACGTTTAAGCTCACTTTTAAATTAACTTGTCACCCCAAGATTTCCAGATGCTCATCCAAGCCCATACGCCAGTTTATGCCGTCATCGGCGACCCGGTGGCCCATAGCCTCTCACCGATCATGCACAACCGCGCCCTTGCGGCCCGGGGACTGCCCGGGGTTTACGTGGGGTTTCACGTCACCGACCTGCCGGCCGCCATCGCCGGCATCCGCGCCCTGGGCGTTCGCGGCGTCAGCGTGACCCTTCCCCACAAGGTGGTGGTGATACCGCTGCTGGATGAAATCGACGAAACGGCCCGGGCCATCGGCGCGGTGAACACCATCGTCAACGATGCCGGCGTGCTCAAGGGCACCAATACCGACGGTGCCGGCGCCCTGAAAGCCTTGGCGACGGTAACGGATGTTACCGGACGGCGGACGGCGATCCTGGGCGCCGGGGGTGCGGCACGGGCCGTGGCCCGGGCTCTTTCCAAAGCCGGGGCGAAAGTGGCGCTGTTCAACCGCACCGCCGCCAGGGCCGCGGCCCTGGCCCGCCAACTGGACCTGGAATGGGCGCCCCTGACGAATCTGGCCCAATGGGGGCCAGAGATCCTGATCAACGCCACCCCCGTGGGGATGATGCCGGATACCGCGGCCCTGCCGGTGAACGCGGACGTACTGGATCCGACCATGGTGGTGATGGATATCGTCTACAGCCCCCTGGAAACGCCCCTGCTGGCCGCCGCCCGGCTGCGAGGCTGCACCACCGTGGACGGGGCGCACATGCTCGTCTTCCAGGGAGCGGCCCAGTTCGAACGCTGGACCGGGGTCGCCGCCCCGGTGGCGGTGATGCGCCAGGCGGTGATCGAGGCGCTGTCGCCTGCTTCTGGTCCATCTTCATAGGCATGGGACATTTTTGGAGTGGTCTCCGGAGCGTCTCCCGTCATCTCGTTCCGATAAACATGGATTCCTGCTTTCGCAGGAATGACGGGAAAGAGGCCGGCTTGAAGAAATAAGAGCCGGTACTCGGTGCAGAATCCTTCAGCAGCGCTCATCCCGGGCGCCGACCCGGGATCCATTTCAAAAGGCTGAAGGGTTTCCAAGAGAGGCTTCTTCGATCTTGAATTCGGAACCCGTAATTTTGAACCTGACCAAACAGCGACCGACAACTGATAGCTGCTTTGCCCTGTCGCCGGACGAGTTCATACCATGAAAGTCATCAGCCCCCACCAGATCACCCACCGCACCGTTTCCGTGCCCGGTTCCAAGAGCTACACCCACCGCGCCCTCATCGCCGCGGCCCTCTCGGATGCGGCCTGCCGGGTAACGGGCATGCTCGACAGCGAAGACACCCGGCTGACCCTGGCGGCCCTGAAACAGATGGGCACTTCATGCCGTTCCGAAGGCGCTGACCTGATCCTCCAAGGTCGCAACGGCCGATTTGATCCCGTTCTCGCCCCCATCGAACTGGGCAACAGCGGCACCTCGATGCGCCTGCTGGCCGCCGTAGCGGCACTGGGCCAAGGGCGTTACGTTCTCCAGGGATCGGCGCGCATGGCCCAGCGGCCCATGGGCGATCTGCTCGACGCCCTGAACCAGATCGGGGTGCCCGCCCGATCCCTGGCCTCAAACGGATGCCCGCCGGTGGAAATCACGGGCGGCCACGCCGTCGGCGGCCTGGTGCGCATCGACTGCCACCTGAGCAGCCAGTTTCTCTCCGGCTTGCTGTTGATCGCGCCTTGCTGCCGGGAAACCGTGACCATCGAGGTGTCGCGCGGTCCGGTGTCCCGTCCCTACATTGATCTGACCTGCGCCATCATGGGGCACTGCGGCATCCGGTTGTCCCGCGACGGTTACACCCGCTTTACCATTGCCGGCGGCCAACGCTACCGGGCCGCCGAGATCCGGGTGGAGCCCGATTGCAGCCAGGCCAGTTATTTCTGGGCCGCGGCGGCCATCACCGGCGGCCGGGTGAAGGTCCGCGGCATCGGCCGCGACAGCCTCCAGGGCGACTTGGAATTGGTTCAGGTTTTGGAACGGATGGGCTGCCGGGTGGATTTCGAGGCCGACGGGGTGGCGGTGACCGGTGGTCCGCTCCACGCCGTGGCGGTGAACATGGCCGATATGCCCGATGTGGTGCCGACCTTGGCGGTGGTGGCGGCCTTTGCCGCCGGAACGACGGTCATCACCGGCGTCGGCCACCTGCGGGAAAAGGAGAGCGACCGGCTGGCCGCCGTGGCCGCGGAACTGAACCGCATGGGGATCCGCGCCGAAACCGGCGAGGACTGGCTGCGCATCGAAGGCGGCCGGCCCGTGGGTGCGCAGATCGAGACCTACGACGACCACCGCATGGCCATGAGCTTCGCCGTGGCCGGTCTGAAAACCGAGGCGGTGGTGATCCGCCACCCGGAGGTGGTGGGCAAATCGTTCCCCGATTTTTGGCAGGTTTTCAACAGGCTGTATTGAAAAAAGACGCTCCCGATTTATCGGACTGCGGCTTTGGACGGCTTTCGCCGGTCCTGACTGAGGTACACCCCCAAGAAAACGATGGCGGCGGCCAGGTACTGGCTGCCGGTGAACGTCTCGCCGAGAATCAGCCAGCCGAGAATCACCGCGAACACCGGAATCAGGTTGATGAAGGCCGTGGCCTGACTCACCGGAATCCGCGACACGCCGAAATTGTAGCATCCGTAGGCGCCCAGGGTGATGAACGCCCCCAGGTACACCACCGCCGTCACCCCGGTGAAACTGAAGTGGGTCGGTAGGGTTGTCGGCGGAAGAAACATCAGCGGGAAAAAGAAGATGCCGCCGGCGAAGGCCTGAACCGCGGTGAGGAAAAACGGATTGTAGCGCGAGGTGAGCTGTTTCAGTTGGATCACGTAGCCGGTGGCACAGACCATGGCGAGAAATTCGTAAAAATTGCCCAACAACGGATTCGGGGCCGAGCCGTCCGCCTCCGCGGCCAGGCTGAGCCAGATCACACCGAGAATGGCGATGAGAAATCCGATGAGGGTTCGCCGGCTCAGGTGCTCCTTGAGGACCAAGCGCGCCACCACGGCCACCAGCAGCGGCAGGATGGCGGTGATCATCCCCGCCTGGCTGGCAGTGGTATTTTCGATGGCCTTGGCCTCGAAGATGAAGTAGAGACACGGCTCGCAGAGGGCCATGAGGGCGAGGCGCCGCAGGTCTCCGGGGCGGTAGGTGAGCCCGCGAAAGGTGGCGGGCAAGAAGAGAAAGCAGAGACTACCCACCAGCATGCGGCCGAAGATCACCACCATGGGGTCGAAATGAACAAAAGCAATTTTCAGGGCCACGAAGCTGCTGGCCCACAGCAAGGTGGCTGCCATCAAGCTAACCAACGGCAACCACTCGGATTTTTCGTTCACCGCTTTCCCCTTTGGCGCAAGGCGCGATCCATTGGTAAAAATTAATCCGTTGCCGCTATGCCCTGGTGTCCACCCTGTCCACTTCATCCCCGGTGGCGATGGCTGACTTTTACCAGCCGGTACGACTTGACTCCGGGCCATCCAGGATTAGTGTTGCGTCATGTGCGAGCCATCGCACCGGGGATACGGCACAACCCCCAATTGTGACCCATCCCCCGGATGTTCCTTCCTTCCTTTGTACGGGGGTGGCGGGTTGCGGCCCGCCACCCCTTCCTCCAGTTGCCGGTCCCGGGTTGGAATCTGAAATCTCAATTCCCGGGGGCAAAAGCGAATTGGGAACCGGAAGAGACCCGATTCCCGATATCACGCCCCTCAGACGACGGATGAACCGTCTATACAAGCCCCTGGTCCATCATGGCGTCCACCACCTTGGTGAACCCGGCGATGTTGGCGCCGGCGACATAGTTCCCATCCAACCCGTAGCGGGCCGAGGCTTGAACGCAGGTTTGATGGATACTGCTCATGATGGTGCGCAGGCGACTATCCACCTCTTCGCGCGACCAGTTCAGGCGCATGCTGTTCTGGGACATCTCCAGCCCCGAAACGGAAACCCCGCCGGCATTGGCCGCCTTGCCCGGTGCGTAAAGCACTTTGTGGTCCAGAAAGATGTCCGCCCCGCCGGGGGTGGTGGGCATGTTGGCCCCTTCGGCCACCAGGATCACGCCGTTGTCCACCAGGTGCTGGGCGTCGAGGGCAGCGATCTCGTTCTGGGTGGCGCAGGGAAACGCGCAGTCGGCGCGGTGGCTCCACAGGGGATTGTCCTCCCGGCCCGGTGCCACCGGGGTATACACCGCGGCCGGATACTTCTCGGCGTATTCCTGGACGCGTCCGCGATTCACATTTTTCAGACGCATCAGGTAGGCCAGTTTGTCACGGTCCACCCCCGCCTCGTCGAAAATGTAACCGGAGGAATCCGAGAAAGTCACCACCTTGGCGCCCAAGTCGAGCAGCTTTTCGATGGTGTACTGGGCCACGTTCCCCGATCCGGAAACCAGGCAGGTCTTCCCCTCGAAGGTCTGGTTGCGGGTGGCAAGCATCTCGGCGGCGAAGTAGACGCATCCGTAGCCGGTGGCCTCGGGTCGGACCAGGCTGCCGCCCCAGCCGAGGCTCTTGCCGGTGAGCACACCGGTGAACTCGTTGCGCAGCCGCTTGTACATGCCGAACAGATAACCGATCTCCCGTGCCCCCACGCCGATGTCGCCGGCCGGCACGTCCGTATCGGCCCCGACATGGCGAAACAGCTCGCACATGAAGCTTTGGCAAAAACGCATCACTTCGTTGTCCGACTTGCCCTTGGGATCGAAGTCCGAGCCGCCCTTGCCGCCGCCCATGGGCAAAGTGGTGAGGGCGTTCTTGAACACCTGCTCAAAGGCCAGAAATTTCAGAATGCCCAGGTTCACCGAAGGGTGAAACCGCAAACCGCCCTTGTAAGGACCGATGGCGCTGTTCATCTGGATGCGAAACCCGCGGTTGACGTGAATTTCACCGGCGTCATCCATCCACGGTACCCGAAACAGGATCACCCGCTCCGGCTCCACCAGGCGCTCCATGATTTTGGCGCTGCGATAGATGGGGTTTTGGTCCAGTACGGGCCGAATCGATTCGGCCACTTCTTCAACCGCTTGATGAAACTCCTTTTCTCCCGGATCCCGCTCCTTGACCAACTGAATGATGTCCTTCATTGTTTCCTCCGTCGGGGATGGGCGGCGTCGCCGCTGACGCCGCAAGCGCAGATTTCGGCAGGCGGTTCGAAAACCATCGTCGCGGATCGATCGGTGTCAGCCACCCCCGCCGAAGTCCTGCCATCAGATCGGCATCCCCATCGATGCCAAGAGGCGAAACAACCATGTTTGCCTCTGGATGTCAAGAAAATCAAACAGATATCTGACTTTTGGCCATTGCCGGCCTCATGGGAAATGCGTCAAGAATCATTTTGGTTGACGTCCCGCACAGCGCGATTTATGGCAACGGTTCTTTGCTTGACGGTCCGCCTGGGGTCAGGCGGCCGACTGTCGATCACTATAGAAAGCAGGAGCAACCATCTTGAAAACCATCGGTCTGTTGGGCGGCATGAGCTGGGAGAGTACGCTGGACTACTATCGTGAGATCAACGAAGACATCAAAAAACGACTAGGCGGATTTCATTCGGCGCGCCTTGTCTTGTACAGCGTGGATTTCGCCCCCATTGAAGCCTTGATGCGCCAAGGAGACTGGGACGGGGCCGGAGCCCACCTGGCCGCGGCGGCCCGACGCGTGGAGGCGGGCGGCGCGGATTTGCTGCTGATCTGCACCAACACGTTGCACCGGGTGGCCGACGCGGTGGCGGATGCGGTTTCCATTCCGCTGCTGCACATCGCCGATGCCACGGCCGACGCCCTGCTGGCGGACGGCAGAAGGAAGGTCGGCCTGCTGGGAACCGCCTTCACCATGGAGCAGGATTTCTACAAGGGGCGCTTGGCGGAACGCTACGGCCTCGAGGTGATCATTCCCGAATCCGTCGATCGTCCGCGGATCCATGAAATCATCTTCCAGGAACTGTGTTTAGGACAGGTGCGGCCGGCCTCCAAGGCGATGTTCCTGCGTATCGTGGACGATTTGGCGGCAAAGGGGGCCGAAGGGGTGATTCTCGGTTGCACCGAAATCGGCATGCTCATCGGACCGGCGGACACGCCCGTGGCCCTCTACGACACCACTCGGCTGCATGCCCACAAGGCCGTGGACTGGGCCCTGAAATGAGGTGAAGGCATTTTCTGACGGCCGAAATCAAAGGGAGATTCAGCCATCGCTGATTGCGTCGTAAAAAAGCCGAAAACAGCCATTGTCATTCCGAGGAGCTTGCGACGAGGAATCTCAAGCATCCGCTATTATTAATCATTTCGTTTTACGAAGAGATCCCTCGCTGCGCTCGGGATGACAATTCGGATTTTTTACGAAAGCATCATCGCTTTTTATCTGGAACTCTTGGCGCCACGCTTCGCAGCGTCCGGTCTCCCGGCAGTAGGTTTCGAATTCGTCCACCCGGGTGCGCTCCCAGAGCCGAACGCCCACCCGGTAGGCGGCCCGGCCGATGAGATGGGCCGATACCGGGGCGGTGAGCAACAGAAAAAAAATCGCCGCCAGGGCCCTGAGGGTCAATCCGGTTTCGGCGCCCTGAATCGCCACGGCCAGCAGAATCAGTCCCGCCCCTAGGGTCCCCGCCTTGGTGGCGGCGTGCATCCGAATCAACAGATCGGGCAGACGCGCCACGCCCACGGCGGCCACCAGGGCGAAGACCGCCCCGGCGACCATCAAGACGGCCGCCAAGACATCGCTCATGGGGCCTCCCTCTTTTCGGCGGCGGCCTGGCGCTGGCGCCAGCGGGCCAGGGCTACCGTGCCCAGAAAGGCCACCAGGGCATAGGCGATGGCCACGTCCAGCACCGCCGGATGGCCCGTGCGCACCGACAAAGCCGCCAGAAACGCCACAATCAGGATGGAAATCAGATCCATGGCCACGATGCGATCGGCGGCGTCCGGTCCGCGCACCAGGCGAATTCCCGCCACCAGGATCCCCAGGGCCAGCAGCACGAGAGCCGCCCCGGCAGCGGTCTGTACCAATTGGCTTGGATTCATCGCAACACCTCCAGCACGCGGCGCTCGATGCCATCCTTGATGGCGCCCCGCACCGCCTCGATGTCGTCCATGAACATCACGTGAACGTATAGGGTTCGCCGGTCATCGGAAACATCCAGACTCAGCGTACCGGGGGTCAGGGACACCAGGTTGGCCACCAGGGTAATCTCCAGATCGGTGCGCGCGGCCAAGGGAACCCCCACGATTGCGGGTCGGCTGTTTTGCCGTGGCGTGACCACATCCCAAAGTACCCGCAAGTTGGAGACAAGCAACTGATAGAGGAAATAGCCCGCCAAGCCCAGGGCCCGTGGGAGACGTTTGAAATAAGAATTGTCGTCGTACAGGGGACGGGTGACCCACAGGGCCAGCAGCCCCACGGCAAAACCGGCGGCGAAACCGCTCACTGAGAACTCGCCCAACACGACGGAAAAGCCCAGGGCCAGGAGGCCGTTGAGCACGAACAGGTTCATGGGGCACCTCCTTGCAGGACCGCCGTCACATAGAGTTCCGGTGTGAGCAGTACCTCGGCGGCCCCCGCGGCAAGCCGATACACCGGCTCGGCCCCCAACCCGATGACCACCGTCAAAACCGCCAGGATCGCCACCGGCGCCAAACGCCAGGCGGAAAGCGGCACTTTCGGCGATCCATCGCCTTCGGCCTCCTTCCAGAACCCTTCCGCCCAGATCTTGGTCATGGAGTAGACGGTGAGCAGGCCCACCCCAATGGTCGCCACCACGGCCAGGATCTCGCCGGCCTCGAGACCGGCCCGGATCAGGATCATCTTGGCCCAGAAGCCCGAAAGCGGCGGGAAGCCGGCCAGGGAAAAGGCCGGGATGAAAAAAAGCGCCGCCAGCAACGGTTGACGGCGGTAGAGTCCGCCGAGACCGGCCAGATCGAAGGAGCCGCCGGCCTGGCGCATCAGCCCGCCCACCAAAAAGAGGTTGGCCTTGACGATGATGTGGTGCACCAGATAGAAGATCGCTCCCGCCAGCGCCAGGGGCGTCAGCAGGGCCAGTCCCAGCACCATGTATCCCACTTGACTGATGATGTGAAAGGAAAGAATCCGCCGCACGTCCCGGTGGGCCGCGGCCCCCAGCACCCCGCTGATCATGGTCGCCACGGCCAGCCCCAGCAGGACCGGCTTGGCGACGGCGGCATCGGCGGCAAACACCAGGGTGGTGATGCGCATCAGGGCATAGACCCCCACCTTGGTGAGCAGGCCGGCAAACACCGCCGCCACCGAGGGCGGCAAGGTGTGATACGCCGCCGGCAGCCAGAAATAGAGGGGAAAAATACCCGCCTTGATACCAAAGGCCGCCAGGAAGAGCATCAGCACCGCCACGCGCAAACCACCGTTGCCGGCACCGGACAGTTTGCCGTGCAAATCGGCCATGTTCAGCGTACCGGTCATGCCGTAGACCAGTCCCAGGGCGGTAAGGAACAACAGGGTCGCCACCAGGTTGATCACGACATACTTGACCCCGGCGTCGAGTTGCGCCCGCCCCTGGCCAAGAACCAGCAGGCCGAAGGAGGTCATCAGCATCACTTCGAACCAGACGTAGAGGTTGAAGAGGTCCCCGGTGAGAAAGGCCCCGCAGATGGCCGCCAGCAGGATGTGCATCAGCGGATAAAAACCCCGGTCCACCTGGTCGGCGGTGATGTCGTGGCGGCCGTAGGCGATGGCCGCCAGACCGATGAGGGCGGCGATAACCACCATCATGGCACCGAGGGAATCCGCCACCAGGCTGATCCCGAAGGGCGCCGGCCAGTTGCCCATCTGCACCACCTGAATCCCGTCGTTGACCACCCGGGTCATCAGCATCAACGCCAGAACCAGGTGCAAAAAAGCGCCGGACAACGCCAGACCGTGGGCCCGCCGTGGGCCAGGGCGAAACAGCATCGCGATGGCGGCGAAGATCAGGGGCAGGATGACGGCCAGCACCGGCAGAGCACTCATCCGTCAACCTCCGCCGAGGCATCGTCCGGATCGGACTCCGCCGTCCGCATCGCCTCGCTGTCCACCGTTCCCAGTTCCTGGTAGGCCCGGTAGAACAGAACGAAAACGAAGGCCAGCAGGGCAAATCCGATGACGATGGCCGTCAGGATCAGGGCCTGGGGCAGAGCGTTGGCCATTGCTTGGCCTGGGACGGATTGGCCGCGGGCGATGAGCGGCGGGGACAGCACATCGGCCCGCCCGGCCGCCAGAATCAGCAGGTTCACCGCGTTGCTGGCCAGCACCAAGCCGAAGATGAAGCGGATCAGGTCCCGACAGAGCATCAGGTAGACGCTGGCGGCCACCATGGCCCCCACCAGCAGCGGCAGCAGGCTCTGCATGGTCAGCTCTCCTCCAAGGCCAGCAGCAGGGTCAACACGGTGCCCAAGACCACGAGGAAAACGCCCACGTCGAACAGCAGCGGCGTTCCCAGGGACAGGGAGGGGCCTAATGTGCCCCACAGCCCCGTGAGAAAGGGCCGGTGGGAAAACAGCGGCAACAGGCCGGCCGTCAGCGCCACGATGAGCCCGGCAGCCGTGATGCGCCGGGGATCGGCACGCAAGCCCCGGCGGACCGCTTCCTGGCCTTCGGCCAAGGCAAAGAGGGCAAATCCCGTGGCCGCCACCAGGGCCGCGGCGAAACCGCCTCCGGGCAGATGATGGCCCCGCCAGAGCAGATAAACGCTAAACACCAGGATCAACCCCACAAGCAACCGGGTGGCGCTGCTGAGAATAATCGACTGCATCACGTTCTCCTGCGAATCAGGCCGTAGCCGGCCAGACCGGCCACGGCCACCACGATGATCTCGCCCAGGGTGTCGAAGCTGCGAAAATCCACCAGGATCACGTTGACGATATTGCGCCCGTGGGCCTTGACGGCACTGTACGCCTCGTAATAGGCCGTCACGCCGCGATCCAGGTCCCCGGCCGTCACCGCTGTGAGCCACCCGGCCAGCACGAGGCCCACCGCCAGGGACAGCACAGCGTTGAAGACCCGGCGCCGGGGTGAAGAAAGGGGGCGCGGCAACGGCGGCAGACGCAACAGCACCAGCGCCACGATGATGACGGTGAGCGTTTCCACCAGAAGCTGGGTCAAGGCCACATCCGGCGCCCCGTGCCAAAGGAAGATCATGGCGCTGCCGGCGCCCACCACCCCCAGGGCGCAAACGGCCAGCAGACGCGAGCCGGCGGCCACCACCACCGTCAGGGCCGCCAGAATGATCAGACCGAGAAGGGCCTCCACCGTCGTCGGCGCATCGAATCCGGCCATCAGCGGCCCGAAACCGAGGCCGGCCTTCATCATCGGCCACCCGGATGCCAGGGCCACGGCGACGAAAATCACCGTCAGATACCGCTGCAGAGACCCGTTTTGTACGATGCGAGTGTGCTTCTCGGCCAAAGTCGCCGTCAGATCGAGAAGCCGGGCGTAGGCGCCGTCGGCACTCACCGGCAACCCTTTTTCCACCGCGGCGATGATCCGGGCCAAGGGTCGGCGTCCGAAATAGCCGACAACTCCCAGGGTCAGGGTGACCACGCTGAGCAGCAGCGGCAGGTTGAATCCGTGAAACAGCTTGAGGTGAATCTCGTCGGCCTGGGGGTGAAAGGCCACCACCGCCGGTTCGATGAGGTGACGGCCCACCCAGTCCGGGCAGATACCGAAAAAAACGCCCAGGGCGCCGAGGAGCAGTGGGCCGAGCCACATGGCCCACCCGGCCTCCCGGGGCCGCTCTCCCGGAAAACGCAGGCCACCGGCAAAGACGCACATCACGATGATTCCGGCCACGGCGGTCATCAGGGCATTGGCCACCAGGGCGACCCCGGTGGCGAAATCGGGGAACAGATCCTCGGCCAAAGCCCCCTGGTACATGATCTCCTTGCCGATGAAACCGAAAAACAGGGGAAAACCGGCCATGGACAGGGCGGCGCCGGTCGCGGCCAGCCCCGTCAGGGGCATCACCCGCCCGAGTCCGCCGAGTTGGTGCAGGTCCCGACTGCCCGCCTGGTGGTCGATGGTGCCCACCACGAGAAAAAGGGCCGACTTGTAGAGGGCGTGGACCATCAGAAACGTCATGGCCGCCGTGAGGGTGGGCGTGGTGCGCCCGCCGAGAAACATGGTCATCACCCCAAGGGCCATGACGGTGGTGTAGGCCAGCATCCGCTTGAGATCCCGCTGACTCACCGCCAGCAGCGCGCCCCACAGCGTGGTCATGGCGCCAAGCACCACCAGGGTCGCCATCCAGGCCGGTGTACCGCCCAGGACCGGGTGAAGCCGGGCCAGCAGGTAAATCCCGGCCTTGACCATGGTGGCCGAATGCAAAAAAGCACTGATGGGGGTCGGGGCCGACATGGCGTTGGGCAGCCAGAAGTGAAAGGGAAACTGGGCCGACTTCGTCAGGGCGCCGGCGAAGAGACACGCCAGCGTCGGCAGGTAGAGCGGATGCCGGCGCAGACGGTCGGCCTGGGTCACCAGGTGGCTGATGTCGCTGCTGCCGCCCATTTCGGCGAGCATCAGGATCCCCGCCAGCATCACCAGCCCCCCGGCGCCGGTGGTCAGCAGGGCCTGGCGGGCATTGAAGCGGGCGCCTTCCAGGTGATGCTCGAACCCGATGAGCAGGTACGAGGTGAGGGTCGTCAGCTCCCAGAAGACAAACAGGGCCAGGAGGTTGTCCACCAGCACGAGGCCGAGCATGGAGACCATGAAGGCCGTGAGCAACCCGTAGAAGCGGAGCCGCTGGGGGTGGTCGCCCAGATAGGCGCCGGCGAACAGAAACACCGCTGCCCCCACGAGACTGACGATAAGCACGAACAGCAGGCTCAGGCCATCGACGGTGATGCCGAGCCCCACACCCAGGCTCGGCACCCACGGCAGGGTCCAGTGCAGATGCTCACCGGCGGCGTTGGCCGGCACCCGGGTGGCGGCGATGACAAAGATGACCAACGGCAGCAAGGCCGGCAGCCAGCCGGCTTTGCCGGTAGAATGGGAATGGAGGGAATTGACGCTCGCCATGGCGGCCTATTGCGTCATGAACAGCGGCCGATCGGCCTTCTGAATCAACTCCAGGGCCGTGTCCCCGAGCAGGCGGCGTTTGAGCAGGCCGCCCATCCCGTTGCCGAGCACGATGAGGTCGTAGTCTTTCTCCTGGGCGTAGCGCAGCAGGCCCGACCGTGCCGGGCCGGGGAGAACCGCCGTTTCAGGTGCCAAGCCATGGGCCCGGCAGTAGTCGGCGGCATCCTCCACCAGGGCCGTCCCCGGCCCCGCCCCCTCCTCGAAGCAGACAATGCCCAGGCGCAGATCGTCCCAGGGGCGCAGTTGCACCAAACGCCGCATCGCCTTGGCCGATCCCATGGACCCGCTGTAGGCGATGAGGGCGGAACGGATCTCGCGGTACCGGGGCGAAACCGCGATGATGGGGCGCACGCCGCTGGAAACCAGGCGCAGCACCGATTCGCGCGGTTCGCTGGCCAGGCCGCACTCGCTGGAAAAATCGCAATCGAAGAGACTTCGCAAACCCAAAAAGGTCAAATCGCTGTAACGCGACAGGGAAATGAGGCGCTCGAAGGGATCGGCGGTTTCGTTTTCGACGCGGCACGGGATGCCGGCCTCC